>JBFFKD010000149.1:0-6447 GCA_041555595.1 Motiliproteus sp. | reverse complement strand
TTGCAAAGGCAAGCAGCTTTGAAGACCTTCGTGATTTCACATTGGTTGCCGAAACAAAAACTGGCTGGGAAGATGATAATATTCCTCAATACATAAAGCGGTTTTATGTGATAGATCCCGACGCAATTATGCACTCAACCTTCCTAAGGAATAATGGCGATTTCTTTATCATGAGCCCAAATGATGCCGTTTATTTTACATCTAAGCATGGGTACAAATCATTATTAGCAATTAAACGCGTAGACTTCATTCCCAACAGCAAAATTCCTTTTCATATTGGAATCCGCAAGGATTTTCCCAATGCCCATGGGTTGATTGAATTAATAGATGAAACAATCTCATCACCTGAATTCCAACAAAAAAGGGAGCATATCTATAGCACTTACGCTAATGACGTTTGATAGCTTATGTGAATCGTTCAACCTTCCGTAGCCCCATTTTTAAATGGCTAAAATCTCAGGAATGGGGCCAGTTCCTGACATTTTGAGCATGTTGCGTTTGTCGATATGTTCGTCCGCATCGTTATACAAGTTTGGGGCTAGCCAGTATCCACCGACTATTATTCAAGAAACATCATGATCGATAAGTCCCTGTGTGGTGAACTGCTAGCGGCAGGCCGCTATTGATGGTGGTCTAACCTCTACTTTTGGCATCAGTTAAAATGGGAGGGTTACCATGGATGGCATTACTCTTGTAACGACGACAGCACCACCAACTTCTGGGATTTTAATAATCGGAACTCTCCTGCTTATTGGCTGGTTTGCCCATGCAGTCGGAACCTTCACACATGTCCCTCGCGTCACTGTTTTGCTCCTCTTTGGCATCGCGGCAGGGCCTTCCTTTCTGGATCTAATTCCATCAGATGTCGCAGCATGGTTTCCTCATGTCACTCATCTGGCTCTTGCAATGGTCGGCTTCTTGCTTGGAGAGAGTTTCGCGGGTCGCGAAATAAAAATAAGCGGACGGACCGTAGTCCTCATTTCGCTGGGTGAAACTATTGGTGCGGCTCTGGCTGTATTTATATGCGTGTTATTGATTCAGGGCGATCTGGTGGTTGCACTGCTGCTTGCCGGCATTGCTCCTGCCACAGCGCCAGCTGCCACGATGGATGTTATCCGTGAAAAGCACGCTAAAGGCCCCTTGACCAAAACCCTGTTGGGCGTCGTTGCGGTAGATGATGCATGGGGCGTTATCCTCTTCAGTCTTTTGTTAGTGATTGCCGAAGGAGTAATTGGGGGAGGGGCGCCCTTGGTGGAGGTCACTCAGGGGATCTGGGAAGTACTCGGCGCAGTCTTGCTCGGTGTTATTGTTGGCTTGCCAATGGCGTGGTTTACCGGGCGGATAAAGAAAGGGGAACCCTCTCTTGCGGAGGCGGCCGGATTTGTCTTCATCTGCGGTGGTCTTGCCCTGACTCTTAATGTCTCATATCTCCTTGCTTGCATCGTGCTTGGTGCCACTGTCGCCAACCGTGCAAAGCATCACAGTCGCCCATTTCGCGAGATCGAAGGCGCTTCGGATCCCTTCCTGGTGATATTTTTCATGCTCGCGGGTTACGAATTCGACCTATCGGCATTCAAGGCTATTGGCGTCGTTGCTATCGTTTATGTGTTAGCCCGTAGTGCCGGCCTGATTGTTGGCGGAGGTATGTCGGCTCGCCTGGCGAAGGCATCACCTGTCATACAATCCCACATTGGCTGGTGTTTATTGCCGCAAGCCGGTATTGCACTGGGTCTGGCTTTGTTGGTGTCAGAGCGCCTTCCACAAGTGGGGTCGATCGTTCTCCCCTTGATTCTCGCCACTACTATTATGTTTGAAATTATTGGCCCTGTTGTTACTCGATGGCACCTTCACAAGGCCGGAGAGCTTTAGAGGATAACCACCTTTTTATATCTTGAGTGCACGCTACCGGAGTGATAGCGGCCAAGTCGCAATACGCAGCCTAAGCGAGATCTTAATTATCGCAACTGTTAACGAATAGATAGCTGTTTTAGGCTAGCCAGTTTGAGTTGCGCGTCTAGCTTGATCACGAGTTATTATCGAACAGGTAGCTGGCATGGAAGCGCAGGTGCTGTTCAATAAAACTGGCGATAAAGTAGTAGCTGTGGTCGTAGCCCGGCTGTCGTCGTAGCTGCAGCGGATAGTTGCTGGCTTGAGCGGCGGCGACCAGGGTCTCGGGTTTAAGTTGGCTGGTCAGAAAATCATCGGCCTCGCCTTGATCGACCAGCGCCGGGGTTTTGCTCTGGCTATGGCGCATCAGTTCGCTGGCGTCGTACTCCTTCCAGCTTTCCCTATCCGATCCCAAATAGGCGCTTAGCGCTTTCTCACCCCAGGGGCAGTCGCTCGGGTTGGCGATCGGGCTGAAGGCCGACACCGAGCGGTAACGGCCGGGGTTCTTCAGGGCTGCGATCAACGCACCGTGCCCCCCCATCGAATGACCACTGACCGCCCGTATATCCGAGACCGGAAACTGCGCTTCGATCAATGCCGGTAGCTCGCTGACGACGTAATCGTACATTCGGTAATGGCGATTCCAAGGTGGCTCGGTGGCGTTGACGTAGAAGCCGGCACCCAGCCCCAGGTCATATGTCTGCTGCGGGTCATCGGCGACGTCGTCGCCGCGCGGGCTGGTATCGGCAACGACGATGGCGATACCCAGCTCGGCGGCGATGCGCTGGGCACCGGCCTTATGGATGAAGTTCTCATCGGTGCAGGTTAGTCCCGACAGCCAGTACAGCACCGGGACCCTTTTAGACACTGCGAGCCTGTCGTCAGAGGTGGTCGAATCCTCGGTGAACAGCTGCGGGGGCAGGTAGATCGAAAAGCGCATCTGACAGTCGAGGCTGGTCGAGTAGTGACTGTATTGCTGCTGCCAGCCGCCGAAGCTTTTGTTGCTACTGAGTGATTCGATCGTCATGGTGGCAAGCCCCTGAGTTCTGTCGATATCGAAAGACGGTTGATCGGCCGGCTAGTTATCGAAGTGAATGACACTGCGAATACTCTTGCCCTGATGCATCAGCTCGAACGCATCGTTGATCGCCTCTAATCCCATGGTATGGGTGATGAAATCATCGAGCTTGAATTCGCCCTGTAAGTAGCGCTCGACGATACCAGGCAGTTCGGAGCGCCCCTTGACGCCGCCGAAGGCGGTGCCACGCCAAACTCTGCCGGTGACCAGTTGAAAGGGCCGGGTGCTGATCTCCTGACCGGCACCGGCAACGCCGATGATGATCGATTCGCCCCAGCCTTTATGGCAGCACTCCAGCGCCGAACGCATGACGTCGACGTTGCCGATACACTCGAACGAGTAATCGACGCCACCGTCGGTCAGCGCTACGATCACCTCCTGAATCGGCTTGTCGTGATCCTTAGGGTTGATGCAGTCGGTCGCGCCGAGCTTACGCGCCAGTTCAAACTTACTCTCGTTGATATCGATGGCGATGATGCGACTGGCCTTAGCCATCGCAGCACCGATGATCGCCGACAGTCCGATACCGCCGATGCCGAAGATCGCCACAGTGTCACCGGCCTCAACCTTGGCGGTATTCATCACCGCCCCCATACCGGTTGTGACTCCGCAACCGAGCAGGCAAACCTCCTCCAGCGGGGCTTGTTTGTTGACCTTGGCCAGCGAGATTTCTGGCAGTACGGTGTACTCGGAAAAGGTTGAGCAGCCCATGTAGTGGTAGATCGGCTGACCATCTTTGGAGAAGCGGGTGGTGCCGTCGGGCATCAGCCCCTTACCCTGCGTTTCGCGGATCTTCTGGCACAGGTTGGTCTTGCCCGACAGACAGAATTTGCACTCGCCGCACTCGGGGGTGTAGAGCGGAATCACGTGATCACCGACCGCGACGCTGGTCACCCCGGCACCGACCTGTTCGACGATGCCACCGCCTTCGTGGCCGAGGATCGCCGGAAAGACGCCTTCCGGATCATCGCCCGACAGGGTGAAGGCATCAGTGTGGCAGACTCCGCTGGCGATGATTCGGACCAGCACTTCGCCCGCTTGCGGTGGCATCACGTCGACCTCTTCGATCACCAGTGGCTGGCCCGGTCCCCAAGCTACGGCGGCTTTGGATTTAATCATCTCTATCTCCATCAGGGTTCTGGATAGCAAAAGCGTTGAGTACGACAAGTGTAACGCTATCTATCGGGTCTATGTCTCGAGTGTTATGGGGCGAGTATCAAGCCAGTAGCATGCAGTTGCCAGAGTCTAGCGATAAATATTAAGGGTAGGTGATTAGGGGCCGACGGCGATTAATAGCAGTCCCTATGGTTTTAATCCGCTACGAGTTGGACTCGGTTTCTTACCGGTGTGGCCAGCTGTACAGCCTCTTCGGGCTATTGTCAGACTGGCTAACTGTTGTCCTGCAAAGGGAGTGGCAGAGTATCGAGATCTGAACCAGACTCAGAGGGTGTTGCTGGTAGGATTCCTGAGCAAAGGTTAGAAGAAAAAGACCATGGTTATCTCCGTGAAAACTATCCAAGCCTTGGCGCTGATCGCTCTTTGTTTTCCTGCACTGTCATTCGCCTGCTCATCCGACCTGGAGTGTCAGTTTGGTGCCAAATGCAGCAAGCAAGAATTGGATCAAATCGGTATATGTACCGGCGGTAACCGGCATAACCATGATGACAAAAAACACCGCCAGCAGATTATTTTAGACTCGCATGAATTTGCCAGCAAAACCTGTAGCTACGATGCCAATTGCGATCCAGGCTTTCGCTGCGATCTGCGACCTGGGTTTCATAAGGGCATGTGTATTCGTCGGCGCTAGTGCCGAGCACAGAGGACAGCCTGGTGTTGTATATCGCCCCTTCCGTCGTAATCCTTTGCGTTTTAGCGGCCCGACTTGTTTTCCCAGTTTGCCCAAGGGGAGTTGCCACTCTCAGAAGGGGCACTTGAAGGGGCCGACGGTTGACGGTCATTCTTGCCTGGGCGGTTATTATCTCGATGGCTAGTACGCTCTCCTCGTTGAGCACCAAATCGTTTCCCTGATCCTGCACGTTCTCTTACCCCCTTAGCGTGTGCAGCTGTTTTCTTCGCACGCTTTTCTCGCAACCGCTCAGCATCTTCGAAACTTAGCTCAGCCGGTTCACCTGGGGTTTGATCTTCTGGAACAACCCTGTCTCTAGGAGGTAGCAAAAACTGTTCGGAAGAGACCCTCGGCAAGTTCTTAAATTGATACAGATAGAACACCTCAACCTTCTCTCGCGCCCAATCTGTTTTTTTGAGGAACTTTACACTGGCGTCGATACTTGGGTTGGTTTTAAAACAATTGATATTGAGATAGGCGAACAGGATTTCAAAACCATAGTGATCGACTATTTCAACCAGTAGTTGTTTTAAACTGGTTCCATTCAGAGGGTTGTTTTTAAACTTGATATCATTGCTCATGCTAATGTCCAGCCGAGCGGGGAAATTGGGTCATTATACCTGTCACAGCCACCTGCGAACCTTACTTTTGCAGATCAAAATATCTGAATCCAAAATGGACTCTAAAGCTCTCTCTTCTGGCTGAATCTGAAATGGCATCCCTGCCGCTCAGCGCAACTCGGTCGACCTAATCAAATCAAACTGTTTGCTCTTATGGCGACGGTGTTTGTTGCTAGTTAGCTGATAATTATAGATATTTTATATCTAAGTAGCAGTTTTGTAATTAACCATTGATTATTCACCGCCCTGACGCGATATGGGCACAGCGCTAACTGCTATCTGGGTAATACGATTGTATCTGGTGGCCGTGATAGGTACCGTCGTGGCAGCTAATAATAAGAGAGTTGTTATGAACGATCAGTTACAACGTCTGAAAGTACTCAGCGCCGGCGTACTGAGCCTGATCCTATTGCTGGGGATTGCCCGCTTTGCCTACACCCCGTTATTGCCGCTGATGCAGCAGCAAGCTGGATTGGGTGTCTCTGAGGGCGGCTGGTTGGCGGCGATCAACTACCTGGGATATCTGAGTGGGGCGCTGATCGCTTCGATGATCAGCGATCTTGTTCTCAAGGATAAACTGTATCGGATCGGATTGGTGGTAGCGGTGATAACGACCGCCGGGATGGGATTGACCGATAATGTTTGGCTGTGGGCGCTGCTGCGTTACCTGGCCGGCTTGAGTAGCGCAGCCGGGATGTTGCTGGCTTCGGGGCTGATTCTTAATTGGCTGATTCGGCATAACCACCACAGCGAGCTGGGGATTCACTTCAGCGGTGCTGGTCTGGGGATCGCCTTCTGTGCTATCGCGGTGGAGCTGATGAGCCAGCATTTCGACTGGAGCCAGCAATGGCTGATCTTAACTGCGCTGGGGACGCTGATCCTGATCCCTGCCTGGGGGTGGTTGCCTCCGCCTGACACCACTGCGTTCACCAATAGTGGTGGGGCGATGGTCGATTCACCACCTAGCCGTGCCTTTATGCAGTTATTTATGGCCGCTTATTTTTGTACCGGGGTGG
>JBFFKD010000148.1:0-6461 GCA_041555595.1 Motiliproteus sp. | reverse complement strand
GGTTCTGACGATATTTTGCATGGTTTGAATGTTGGGGCAACAGATTATATTGCCAAAGACGCTTTCGCTGCTGAAAATCTATTAACGACATTAAAAGCCATTGGTCTACTTGGTCCTGAAGAGGACGAGTAACCAATGATTTCGACAACTATACCGATTCAAGGCACCTTTGATATTGCAAAGGGGCGTAGTTCATTACGGACACACATTGCTGCTCAACGATGCAATGTTGGACGGACTGGAGACCGGCGCATCGGTAGCACACAACGGTTGCTGCCTGACCGTTACCCAGATCGATGGCAATCGGGTCGATTTCGATCTAATGCAAGCGACATTAGCGCTGACCAATCTAGGCCAGATAACGGTCGGGGACCGAGTCAACGTCGAACGTGCTGCGCGTTTCGGTGATGAAATTGGTGGTCACTCGATGTCAGGGCATATTCTCTGCACCGCTCCAATCAGCCAGATAATCGATTCACCCAACAACCGTCAGGTGTGGTTCGATCTACCACAACAATTTAGCAAGTACCTGTTTATTAAGGGCTACATCGGTATCGACGGCATCAGCCTGACGATTGGAGAGATCGAACAAAACCGTTTTTGCGTCAATCTAATCCCCGAAACGCTCAACCGTACAAACCTTGGTAGCCGCCAACAGGGCGAGCCGGTTAACATCGAGATTGACCCGCAGACCCAGGCCATCGTCGAAACCGTCGAGCGAGTTCTGGCACAACAGCAAAAGAGCTCTTAATGACCCAGATCAGACTCTGATAGGGCTGCAATATCAACCAACTAGGCAAGTCGCTAGCAGAGTGTTAAGGTCAATTTTTTATATCTAACGAAACCAGCGATGAATCCTCTCGAGACTGAAAACCGCAGCCTCAAGCGCACCTTGCATGTAATGATTAGCAAGGCCGAGCGTAATCGCGATATCCTGAACACCTTTCAGGAGATCGAGTTGCGCCTGCTGTCGTGCGATTCACTCGATGACCTGCTGGACATGTTGCTCATTACACTGCGTGAGTACTTTCGACTCGACGAAATCCAGCTGATTCTATTCGATCCCGAGCACACTGCCCGTGACCTGATTCCCAACTACTCACCCCCCAATCCTCCCAACTGCCTTCAGTTCAGCGATAGCTACCGCGAACTGCGTCAACTCTATAACCGCCAACCACGGCCTCGACTGGGCAATCAGAACGATGAAATCACAATTTCAGCCTTCGGTGCCCACAGCAAGGTACGCAGTTCGGCGCTATTACCATTGGTACGACAGAACGTCATCATCGGCAGCCTTCATCTGGGCAGCTATGATCCCAGCCGCTACAACCCCAATGTAGCGATCGATTACATCTCACACCTGTCGTCAGTGATCGCAGTCTGTATCGAGAGCTGTATCAACCATGAAACGTTGCGATGGCTAAGCATGATCGACGTGCTAACCAAAGTGCACAACCGTCGCTCATTCAATAATGAACTGACCAAAGAGTTGTCCCGTTCATGCCGTAATCAACAGCCTTTGAGCTGTCTGTTTGTCGACCTTGATCACTTCAAATCGATCAACGATACCTATGGCCACCAAACCGGTGACCGGGTATTACGCGGCAGCGCTCAGACCATCAAAGATCAACTGCGTAAGACCGACTTTATTGCCCGTTTCGGCGGCGAAGAGTTTGCAGTACTACTGCCCAGCTGCGAGCGCGAACAAGCACTACAGATCGCCGAAAATATCCGTCTGGCCGTGAGCCAGCAGCGATTCAGGTCGGATGACGATAAAGAGTTTCAGATCACACTATCGGTGGGAGCTTGTTGTTGTCCCAGTCAAAGTATTGAACCGGTTCGACTTGCTGATCTGGCCGATCTGCTAGTCGCATCTGCCGATAAAGGGGTCTATCAGGCCAAAGCTCTGGGACGAAATCAGGTTTGTTATAGCCCGCTCGATGAACACTTCAAAGCGGACAACGCAGTCGATTGCGATCCAGTTACCGCTCAAATGTAGGCTTAGCAGTCTACCGTCGAGCGCTCCAACTCCACCATAAAAGTTTCTAGCTGGATCGCCTCGGCGCTGCCGATATCTTGGTAAGACAGGCCGATCTGAAACCAATCTTTCCTCTCTCGCAACACATAGATGCTACGACAGCTGATCGCTATCGCGTTGGCATCAGTGAGCCTAACGCCCTCCTGCAACACCATTCTTAAGTCGAAGGTGTTAACTGCTGCAGCGGAACTGCTATTAAAGTTGGGAAAGATAACATCAACCAGCTCGCGCGAACCCTCAAGCCGAAGTCCCTGCTGAGAGATATTGGTCACCACCGCAACGCTGTGTTCCTTCCAACTATTGACAACATCGGCGTGCAGATAAGTATCCCAACGGCCCGATCGCCGAGCATCGGCTTGAGGTGGCTGTAACTCGTTCATCATGCCAAATCGTCAATCAAAGAGTTATACAAACGCTGATAACGCTCATCACGTTCAGCGCTGAGCAGCGGGTCTTGCCGAAGCTGTGCCTGGCTCGAAAACTGCTGCCAATCGTCGATCGTCATCAACTGTTCGATCAGCGGAAACAACCGTCCCTCCTCCATCGCCAGGTGTTGGGATTGCTTATCGATAAACCGTCGTAACCGCTTGATAAAATCATGCAACAGAAAAGGCGCATCCAGTAAAACCTGCTCGACCGATTCACGTAACGCGCTCGTCAACAACGCCAGCTCTTGGTGTTCATGGTTAGCCTGACTGATCAGACTATCGCACTCAGGGTGGTTGTTGCGTAGATAGTTGAAGATCTGATCCTCACGGCTATGGTGATAACCATCCGCATAATCATCAAGATAATCGAGCACTTCTGACATCAAGTTGAAATCAGGACGACCTGAATCTTCAAGAGTGGCCAGCTTGTTCTTGAGAATTGTGAGCAAGGCGCTGATGTGCTGATGGTCTTGAAGTAGTTCAGACATTATCTGTTTCATGAAAAGCCTCTGTAGTCCGTGAAGGTCAGTTTACTGCTCATGCCGCAGCAATCATAACAACGAATACATGCGCATTGAGCCTAACTCAAAACAGTTATCGAGAAATTGACAGACATCAGAGGTTAAGCAATTAGCCCAGCTCATCAATACGGCCCAGAATGGCATCGATTTGGTGCTTAGACGCGGTCGACTTGGGCAGCTGCCGGGTCATCACCACTCCAGCACTAAACTGGCGGCTAAAACGACGGCAGTGACGACAGATAAACAGGTGAGTACGGTACTGTAAACGACGACCAAACGTCATCTCATGCTCAAGATAATCGCTCGCTTGATCGACGATGTCTTTGCACTTTAACATTCCCCACTCTCCTGAAAATGTTCAATCTTGCTATAAAGACTGGCACGGGCTCGGTGTAATAAGACCCTCGCATTGGACGCACTTATTTCAAGGATGTTACAGACCTCGTCAAAGCTATAACGCTCCAACTCCTTAAGATTAAAGACCGCTCTCTGCAGTTCGGGTAGGCGGCTGAGGGTAAAGTCGATGCACTCGCCCATCTCCTGGTTGGTCAACAAGGCATCGGGGCTTTCATCGTGCCAGGAGCTCGGTGGCGCCGACCAATGGCCATTGGATTGAAACCGACCCGGTAGAATATCGGTCTCACCACCACTGAGTGCTTCCAGTGATACCATCCGCGATTCACGCCGTAACCGAGACTTGGCTTCGTTAGCGGTGATACGCAGAACCCAGGTTTTAAGGCTAGAACGCCCTTCAAACCGGCTGAGTGCACGATGTGCAGAGATCCAGGCTTCCTGCACCACTTCATCAGCAATCGACTCGCCGACGATCGAGCGCGCCAACCCCAACATCGGCCCCGAGTACGCTTCTACGATACGAATAAAGCTCTGTTTATCGCCCTGCCGAAGCTTGGGTAGCAACTCGGCTTCGAACGCTTGAGTGACTAAGTTAACATTATTAGTGACGCTCATCGGTTTCCATACGGTGGCAGGATAAATTGCTCCGCACTGTAGCAATCTTCAATAGTTTACGTCCAGAACTCAGGTCCCGATTAGGTTCAGGGTTATAGCCAAGCTAATGCAAACAATTGAAGCGCCGATCAGCTACCGTTAACCGACCAGTTGTAGTCCAGATAGCCTGACCGACCGGACAACGGCAGTTTTCGATAGCGGTTAATCCAACCGATAACGGCCTGTTCGCCGCCAAAGTCGGATTCAAACCAATCAAAAATCTTAGATATATAGACTCCGTTGCTGCGCTGTTGGACCCCTTTGGTCAAGTTGTTGATAAAGTGTCGCGCCTGATCGTCAAGCTGTTGGTCGATATCTGATGCCCGGTATGGCTCATGACGCAGATCTGGGCAACTCAACGAGGCGCAGACGATGGCAAAATGAACCCGCGGTTCATTCATCTTGCGAAGGATCTGATGCTCAATCATATCCAGATTTACCGGCTGCCGATCCAGCAGTCCGGCATCGATAGTCCAGACTGAACGGTACCAAGGACTGGCCTGCTTAATGCTGACCAATGGCCAGTGTTGACGTACCAGCGAGATAGCCAAAATATTGTAGGCATTGATGTAAAAAGCCAACTTTTCATCAGGCCCGTGGAGTTGTGCTAGCGAAAACACCGCCAACTCGTCGAGTAACTGATTAAACTTGGGCTCTTGTTTGAGCCCGCTGTAATCCAGCCAACTCAATTCGATGCCTTGACTGACTTGGCTATCTGCAGCGGGTTTCAAATACTGGTTCAACAGCTGCTGGTAAAGACTCCAGTCGGGTTCGACCGCACCCACGGGTATCGCTATAGCGACGATCCAGCTGATCAGCATAGCCCTCTTCCATCGTTTCCATCGGCACCCCATAAAACACCTTCGTTTTTTCAAAATATTGTTTTTCTGAGTTGCAGACGTCCGTACGACGTGACTGTTACAATAAAAGTTATTTTCTGGTTAAAGGGTCTCAGCACATGAAACCGATTTATATTGCAGCCATGTTGGCATCCAGCTTGGCCATTTCGCTAGCGAACACGGCGCAGGCCTACGATAACGATGACCTGCGCAAGTTGCGGTTTGAAAAGCGATGTAACGGTTGCGATCTGGAAGGTGCCAACCTTCAGGCCATGTCGCTGCGGGGCGCCGAACTGCGCTGGTCGAACTTGACCAATGCCAACCTCAATAATGTTGACCTAGATAAAGCTGACCTGACCGGCAGTGATCTGACCCGCGCCCGAGTCAGCCAAACCCGCTTTAATAATGCCATCCTGCAAGGTGTTCAGTTCAAAGATACCGACTTGAGCAGCGCCACCTTCCGCAATGCAGACCTACGCTGGAGCAAGATGGAGCATCTGGATATCGATAATGACCTAATGTCATTGGATTTGATGACCGCCAAAATGGAAGGTGCCCGATTCCGCAACAAACGCCGCTGCGGCGGTTTCTCCGGTGGTGTTGGTATGGGCTGCATCCCCGAATTCCGCTAGCCGTCCGAAGATCGACTCACACTGTTTGCCTCAATGCAGACGGCGAGCCGTTAACGGTCGCCGCCTTCATGTCAGGCTACGGATCGATCGCCACAGGTACCGAACAAAAGCCCTGAGCAGCCACATCCAAGGCGCTGTTGAACTTGCTCGACAAGTTCTGAAATGCGATCAACCCGGTCAACTCAACTAGCGCATCGTCGTCAAAAAAGCTTTTCAATTGGTGGATCAGCTCGGGAGTGACCTCCCGATCGCTAAACGTCATCGCTTCGGTGTAGGCTAATACAGCTCGCTCAGTCGCGTTAAACCGATAACTTTTGTGCCATTCACGCAGGTGATCGACCTTATCATGGCTGCCGGCACGTCGAATCAGAGTTGCCGCATTGATATCAACACAGAAGGCACAGTGATTGATCTGCGACACCCGCACCGTCACCAACGAACGCAACACCGGGTTAATCGGCGAGGATTTACGATCGAGAACCCCGTAAAGCGCAGCCACAGCGGCGAATAATTTAGGTACCCGAGCCCATAACAGGCCCGGTTTGAGCACCTCACCGTAACGCCGCTGCTGACTCCAGAAAAAAGGCTTTAACCAAAAAGGATACTGACCCAGCGGTTTATCTTTAACATGCATCGTTAACGCTCCATCGTTCCGAGTAAAGCCCGTTGCAAACAAGCACAAAGCCTAAGCATCGATTTAACTTTTTAACACAAGCTGCTGAACTGACCGTCAGGCGATCGAAATGTTACAGCTCATCTCCTAAGTCTCCGTGAATACGAAGGTTCATTAGAGCTCGGCTAAGCGCTCGACCAGCTGCTGCAGATCGGCAACGATCAGATCAGGCTCGATTCCCCACGGGTCGAACTGCGCTGCAGATTGACGCTTAATCCAGGCGGCCCGGATACCCGCATGTTTAGCGCCGATCACGTCAAACGGGTTACTGGAGATCAACCAGGTAGATTCAGGCTCGGTATCCAGACGACGGCACAAATGG
>JBFFKD010000147.1:0-6514 GCA_041555595.1 Motiliproteus sp. | reverse complement strand
TATGGCCTTCGATTGCCCTAAAGGAGTCTTTCAGGGGTAGGCACGGTTGAGTTCTGAAAATGACTTCCCAGTCGGCACCAGCTATGTCGGCTCCTAGCAGATCAGCAGCACCACCAGGCGTTGAAGTTAGGGCTGGAGGCGATGGGGCTTTCGTTACTGGTCGATCCTGACTATCGTCTGCCGCAACTTAATACCGTGTTGATTCCGGATGGGGTCGATGAGGCGGCTGTTCGATCGCAGCTGCTGAACCAGTATAGTTTGGAGATCGGTGCTGGCCTGGGCGAGTTGGCTGGTAAGGTCTGGCGCATCGGTTTGATGGGATATGCCTGTAACAGTCGCAACGTGCTGCTGTGCCTGAGCGCGTTGGAGAGTGCTTTGTTGCATCAGGGCGTAGAGCTTGAGCGTGGCCAGGCGGTAGCGGCTGCAGCGGCCAGTTTAGATAGCTAATCGATTCCTATCAGGAACGAGCCAGTCAATCTCAATAACCGAGTCGGCCGTCGCCTTTGTGTACGGCCCTAATAGACCGAACAGAGTAACTAGTTATGGCACAGCAAAGAGTCGCTTTTTTAGGGTTGGGCGTGATGGGGTATCCGATGGCCGGGCACCTGGCTAAGGCTGGATACGACGTCTGCGTCTACAACCGAACCACAGCCAAAGCGCAGCAGTGGGTCGAGCAGTACGGTGGCCGTCGTGCGGCAACTCCGGCTGAAGCGGCCGAGGGTGCCGAGTTGGTGTTCGCCTGCGTTGGCAACGATGACGACCTGAGACAGATCTGTCTGGGGTCTGATGCAGCAAAGGTTTGCGATGGTGAGGCCGTTCCTGGGGCGTTTGCGTCGATGACAAAGGGGGCGGTCTTTATCGACCACACCACGGCATCGGCTCAGGTGGCACGTGAACTGAATGCGATCGCGATCGAGCAGGGCTTCGGCTTTCTAGATGCGCCGGTATCGGGTGGTCAGGCGGGCGCCGAGAATGGTGTGTTGACTGTGATGGTGGGTGGATCGCAGGCCGATTACGACCGGTCAATAGAGGCTGTCGATAGCTTTGCCCGAGCGGTACGGTTGATGGGCGAGTCCGGTGCTGGCCAGTTGACCAAGATGGTTAACCAGATTTGTATCGC
This sequence comes from Motiliproteus sp., assembly GCA_041555595.1. Classification (GTDB taxonomy): domain Bacteria; phylum Pseudomonadota; class Gammaproteobacteria; order Pseudomonadales; family Balneatricaceae; genus Motiliproteus. The sequence continues at coordinate 5,394 of JBFFKD010000147.1, read as the reverse complement.
CGGGTTGGTGCAGGGGCTGGCCGAAGGGATTCACTTCGCTAAGCAGGCCGACCTTGATCCGGCAGCCGTGATCGATGTGATTTCGAAGGGGGCGGCGCAGTCGTGGCAGATGGAGAATCGATACCAGACCATGATCGACGATCAGTTTGAACATGGTTTTGCGGTCGACTGGATGCGTAAGGATCTTGGAATCGTGCTCGATGAAGCGCGTGACAATGGTGCCCAGTTGCCGGTAACGGCATTGGTTGATCAATTTTACGCCGATGTTCAGAAACTGGGCGGCGGGCGTTGGGATACCTCCAGTTTACTTCGTCGTTTGAAAGATTAGTTAGCCAACTATCTCTACCTAAATCCTACCAGCGATCGGGTACCAGCACGCCTCGGTCGTGCTCGCGCCAGCCGTGAGGGGTCTGGATTAACCGGGCAACCATCTCGGGTTGTCCGGGCTCTGTCATCTCAATACCTTCCCCAACAGCCGTGCCGTTTGATCCAGCGTCGGTGCTTATATCGTTCGGGGCTAGCGGTGCTAACCATTGTCGACGCGATAGAGTGACTAATCTGACCTCATTGTTGCCGTTCAACAGGTCTCGGTTATGCAGTCGTTGTGATAACCGTTCCTGTTGGCCTGCTCTGATCCACCATCCGCGTAGATGGTTGGGTTGGGCGCCGGCTGGAGAATCTGCGTGTGGAGTGTCGAACGGGTAAAATAGTCGCCCACATATCAGGCCTAGCCGCTGACTGATCTGAATCCGTAGTTGCTGTAGTTGCTGCCGCGCGTGCGGATGATCACTGAGTTGCAGTTGTTTTTGCAACATCTTGTCACGTTTGTCGAGTAGCCGGTCGTTACGATTCAGGCCGACCCAGTCGGTAATTCCGGCATGCGAGGCGGGTGTTGTCATGCCCAGATAGAACTTCAAGCTCAACTCGGTATGGCACCAGCCAGCGCTCCCGTTGAGACGGTGTAGGAGGTCGTACTCACCCAGGGTTTGAGTCGGCGTGTGAGGCGGTGGCTTTTGTTGCTGGCGTAGCGCTAACGCGTAATGCAGTTGAGCCGGCCGGAGTAGCTGCTGCAGGGCGAAGCCATACAAGGTTTCAAAATAGATACCGATACGGTGCGAGCGCTGTTGAGCAATAGTCTGGTAGAGCGGCTCTGGAGCTTGGTCGAGTTGGTATAGCCAGTGCCAGAGTCGACCCTTGTTATGGAATGGGTCAGGGCTGCGACGCTGCCCAGGGCTGAGTTGATAGATCGCTGGACTAGTCAGACACCAGGCTAGATCGCGAACACATGAATGCCGCAGTTGGTTGAGTGATCGTTGCCGAGTAGGGCAAGGGTGAAGATTCAAATCAGCCCGGCGGGACATCGTTCAATACGATTTAGCTGATCGATACAATCAGTCTGAGGAAAGCAGCGACTTGATCACGGCTTTGATCTCGACGGTATCAAACGGTTTATTGCAGATCGCGTTAACGCCGGCTTGGCGTACCCCGGTTAGACGAGTTTCATTCTGTTCTGAAGTGACTAACAGGATCGGCACATAGGGTTGGCTTGATTCGGCGCGAATGTATTGAGTCAGTTGCTGGCCATCCATCTCCGGCATATTGAAGTCGGTAAAGATCAGGTCGAAGGTGTGCTGTTCAAGTTCCGCGATAGCTTCTTGGCCATTATGTGCCTGTGCAACATGACCGATGCCAATATTCTCCAGGGCACGGCAGATATGCTTCAATGAAAAGGCACTGTCATCGACGACAAGGATGCGTAATTCTCGGGCTTCATAATCGTCGAGCTCTAGTTCCGACGGATCAACAAACTCAAGAGTTGCCTGAAGAGCTCGGCTTAAATCATTTATTTTAAACGGTTTTGGCAGTATGGCGACCGAGCCGGCCTGACGGATAGGATCAAGTATGTCGACCCTGTCCTCGCTTGAGATCAGCATGTAGGGAATGCCGTCAAGCTTTTCATTGGTGCGCATCTGACTTACCAGTTGAATACCGTCGCCGTCGGGCAGGTACATCGAACTGATCACTAGGTCAGGGGTGTAGCTGTTGATAAAATTCATCGCTTCTTCGACGGTAGAGGCTGTGTCGATCTGCTGGCAACCCAGTTGCTCCAGCTCACTGCAGATGATTTTTTGTTGAAACTGTGATGGTTCAACAATCAAAATTGCCAATTCATCGACGCTGATCACGGCCATGCTCTAACCACCTGATTATGTATGGGATTCACGATGCCTAATGCGGTTCGTAACTGTCATAATGAACGCTTGTGATAATATGTGTCAAACTTGAGCGAGGACTGAAGTATGCCCCACCATCTGTCGACAAGTGACGATGCCTTGTTAGGCCGGCAGCCGACCGTGTCTGATACCGATATTAACCAAGTATTAGTTAATGGGGCCGGGATTTCATTAAGTAAGTTGCGCTTGGCCAAAAGTTTTAACGCACGTCTTTACTATTATGCCGAGATTGGGGTTTATCTGGAGGTGTCGCTGTCGCGAGGAGCAAATATTAGCGATGAGACGCGCGAGCTGCTGGGTAAGATTCATAGCCAAGCCACTCATATCCATATGCAGAAAAGTAAAAATTCCAAGCTTAAGCCATAGCTTATTCGACAGGTCCGGTTACCCGTTACATGCATTCAAACCCAGAGCTAGCCACTGACTCAGTATTCGATAGTACCGCTTTCCTGGCTAATGCAACTCAGCGCCCTGGTGTTTACCAGATGTACGATGAAGCCGGCCAGATTCTGTATGTCGGTAAAGCCAAGAATCTTAAGAAGCGCCTCGCCAGTTATTTTCGCAGTACGGGTCAGCCGATTAAAACTCAAGCGCTGGTCCAGAAGATTGCCAATATTGCCTTAACGGTGACCGGTAGCGAGACCGAAGCGCTATTGCTTGAACAGAATCTGATCAAAAAGCAGCGGCCGCCCTATAATATTCTGCTGCGTGACGATAAATCCTACCCTTATATTTTCATCTCCAGCGAACATCGTTATCCAGCGATTCAGACGCAGCGTGGCAAAAAGCATAAAAAAGGGCGCTATTTTGGTCCGTTCCCAAGTGGCAGTGCGGTACGGGAGAGTTTAAACCTGCTACAAAAGGTGTTCCGGATCCGTCAGTGTGACGAATCGTTTTTTAATAACCGATCGCGCCCCTGCTTGCAGCATCAGATCAACCGCTGTAGCGCGCCGTGCGTCGAACTTATCAGCCCTGAACGCTATGGCGATGATATTCAGCACGCCATGATGTTCCTCGAGGGAAAAAATAGCTCGATCAACCAGGCACTGGCGCAACAGATGGAGCAGATGGCGGAAGCGCTTGAATTTGAACGGGCGGCGATGTTGCGCGACCAGATCAGCAGCCTGCAGCAGGTGCAGGAGCAGCAACGAATAATCGGTGATGGCGGTGATGCTGATGTATTGGCCTGTAGTATCAAAGCGGGTTTCGCCTGTATACATCAGCTATTTATCAAAGGTGGGCGGGTAATCGGTAGCAAAAGCCACTACCCCAAGCTACGGTTGGAAACCGATGTCGCAGAAGTGCTCAGCAGTTTTGTCGGCCAGTATTACCTACAGGGAGGTGACGGGCAGAGCGGTGAGCGACCGATTCCACCGCTGTTGATTCTGAACCATGCAACCGATGATCAGAGTGCGCTGGCCGACGCACTCAGCGGTCTTCGGGAGCGCAAAGTCGAGCTGGTTAGTCGAGTTCGCGGCCAGCGAAGCGGCTGGCTCAACCTGGCGGTAACGAACGCCGAGCAGCAGTTGGCCAGTTACCTGTCGAGTCGACAGGATGTCCATAAGCGGCTGGTCGAGTTACAGCAACTACTGGAGCTTGATGCGCTGCCAGCACGACTGGAATGCTTCGATATTAGCCATACTTCGGGCGAGGAGACCGTGGCATCCTGCGTAGTGTTTGACACCCAAGGGCCACGCAAGAGTGATTATCGCCGCTTCAATATCAAGACCACTGATAGCGGCGATGATTACCAAGCGATGCGCGAGGCGTTGATGCGGCGCTACCAGAAGCTCAAGAGCACCGACGCACGGATGCCAGACATACTGGTGATTGATGGGGGGAAAGGGCAGGTAACGCAGGCGCTGGAAGTGCTCGAAGAGCTGCAGATTGATGAGATATATGTCATCGGAATCGCCAAAGGCGTTACCCGTAAGGCCGGCTTTGAGACACTGATTACCGAACGCGGTCAGCAGGAACGAGTATTTGATCCCGGCAGCGGTGCGCTCCATCTGTTACAGCATATCCGCGATGAAGCCCACCGCTTTGCCATCACAGGTCATCGTGCTCGTCGAGCTAAAAAAAGGACCCGATCGACGTTAGAAGAACTACCCGGCGTGGGGCCAAAGCGACGTCAGGCGTTACTAAAACATTTCGGCGGATTGCAGGAAATCAGCCGAGCCAGTATTGAAGAAATTGCAAAAGTCTCTACCATTAGCCGCGCTATGGCTGAAGAGATCTACAGCCACTTACATCAGGAGTAACTATTAGCGCTGATGGCGATAAGCCAGAGCGGTGATTTCATCGATGAATATTCCCAATATACTTACCTCGTTGCGTCTGCTGCTGATCCCCTGTTTGGTGGTGGTGTACTATCTGCCTTACCACTGGAGCCTGATGGCCGCTGCCGGGATCTTTGCCTTCGCAGCGTTAACGGACTGGTTTGATGGTTATCTGGCACGCAAACTGAATCAATCGACCGCTTTTGGTGCCTTCCTTGATCCTGTCGCCGATAAACTCATGGTGGCGGTGGCGCTGATTATGCTGGTCGAAACCTATGCTGAGATCTACCTCACCTTGCCTGCAGCTGTGATCGTCGGTCGCGAAATTGTGATCTCAGCGCTTCGCGAGTGGATGGCTGAGATTGGTAAGCGGGGCAGTGTGGCGGTGTCGATGCTAGGCAAACTCAAAACTGCGCTGCAGATGGCGTCAATATTCTTTCTGCTGTTAGCCGAGCCGGGCACCCCGGTTGCCTACTTCGGCTTAGCCGCGCTGTATGGGGCTGCCATACTGACCATCTGGTCTATGTGGGTCTACCTGCGAGCATCATGGAGTGAACTGACGCGTGATCTATAGCCTCAGTTTAGACTGACGCTATGGACTATCTGGTTGAATTTTGAACGTTTTTGATAGGTTTGAAACTAGCGTCGATTGTCTGTTGACATGCCAAGGCAGCTCTCTATAATACGCCTCACCTTGAGCGCAGGCTTGAGTGCGGTGCGGGAATAGCTCAGTTGGTAGAGCGCAACCTTGCCAAGGTTGAGGTCGCCAGTTCGAACCTGGTTTCCCGCTCCAATTTTACCGTTTTTTTTTCAAAACGGTCTGACGAAAATAAGCTTTTAGCTTGGTATTAAGTCATCCGGCTGGATGGCAGAGTGGTCAT
>JBFFKD010000146.1:0-6584 GCA_041555595.1 Motiliproteus sp. | reverse complement strand
TACACCACCGCCAAGTACGCTCAGATCTGGATCGAGCAGGTTGATGACGCTGGCCAGCCCGCGTGCGAGTCGGTCGCAATACTGGTCGAAGACCCGTTGTGCCAAGGGCTCACCTTGATCGAGCTGTTGGATGATCTGCTCGGCAGGAGCGGTAGGCAGGCCGGTTAACAGCGCATGCTGCTGGCTCAGGCCGGGGCCCGACAGGTAGGTTTCGAGACAGCCACGTTTACCGCAGTAGCAGGGGAGTGCTGAGTCGCGCAGTGGATCGCTCCAGGGCAGAGGGTTGTGGCCCCACTCGCCGGCGATACCGTTAGGTCCACTGAGTAATTGACCCTGGTGGACGATGCCACCACCGACGCCGGTGCCAAGAATCACTCCGAATACCGTGTTGGCTCCTTGTCCTGCACCATCGGTGGCTTCGGACAGAGCAAAGCAATCGGCGTCGTTGGCTAGTGTTACCTGCCGACCGAGTAGCTGTTGCAGATCCCGGTCGAGCGGCTGGCCGATCAGGCAGGTTGAGTTGGCATTCTTGATCAAGCCGTGGTCGGGCGACAGGGTACCGGGAATGCAGACGCCGATGCGGTTGGCCTGCCCCGTCTGTTGTTCGGCCTCACGGACCAGATCGACGATCGTCGCCACAGTGGCGCGATAGTCGCCCTGCGGCGTTGCAACGCGGCGGTTCCAGCAGCGTTGGCCGGTGTTATCTAGCGCTACAATCTCGATCTTGGTACCGCCCAGGTCAACGCCTATACGCATCGCTAACGTCCATGCCGCTGTTGGTTGAGTGTCGCCTAGCCGCTTATTTAACCGTCAGGATCTTGTTGCTGTTGGTGCCGTACTCTGGCGCGTAGTCGTCGCCGTGGGTCAGCAACACGATATCGCCGCTGTTGAGGTCGTGTTGCTGCTTCAGCTGGGCGATCGCATGCTCGGCCACCTTGGCGATATCGCTGTCCCAGTAATCGAACCGGATCGGTTTGACCCCTCGGTAGAGGCTGACCCGGTTGAGGGTGTCGACGTTGCGCGACATAGCGAAGATCGGCAGGCCGGAGCTGATCCGCGACAGCAGCAGCGGGGTCTTACCCGACTCGGTCAAGCTGATGATCGCCTTGACCCCCTCGAGGTGGTTGGCCGCGTACATGGTGGCCATCGCAGTCGCTTCGGTGATGTCGGTGAAGGTCTTATCGAGCCGGTGCTTGGAGACATTGACGCTGGGGTGTTTCTCGGCGCCCTGGCAGACGTCGGCCATCGCCTTGACCGTTTCGACCGGATATTCGCCCATCGCTGTTTCGCCCGAAAGCATCACAGCGTCGGTGCCGTCGAGTACTGCGTTGGCGACATCCATCACCTCGGCTCGGGTCGGCATCGGGCTGGAGATCATCGATTCCATCATCTGGGTGGCGGTGATCACGACTCGGTTGAGTTGGCGCGAACGTCGGATCAACCGCTTCTGTACGCCGACCAGTTCGGCATCGCCGATCTCAACTCCAAGATCGCCCCGCGCCACCATTACCACATCGCTGGCCAAGATGATCTCGTCCATCGCCTCATCGCAGTTAACGGTCTCGGCGCGCTCGACCTTGGCGACAATGCGGGTCTGCAGTCCGGCGGCAAGCGCCAGTTCGCGGGCGTATTCGATATCGGCGCCGCTCTGTGGAAAAGAAACGGCCAGGTAATCCACGCCGATCTGGGCGGCGGTGATGATGTCGGCTTTGTCTTTATCGGTCAGCGCTGCTGCCGACAGGCCACCGCCTTGTTTGTTGATCCCTTTGTTATTGGATAGCTTGCCACCGATGGTGACCCGGGTTTTTACCTGGTTGCCGCTGATCGTTTCGACTTTGAGTTGTACCCGACCGTCGTCGAGCAGCAGCAGGTCGCCGGGCTCCAGGTCTTGTGGTAACTCCTTATAGTCCAGCCCAACAGCACTCTGATTGCCTTGACCTGCCGGCAGGTCGCTGTCGAGCGTGAAGCTGTCGCCGTTGGCCAGCTTGATGCTGCCATTGTTAAAGGTCGAGATGCGGATCTTGGGGCCTTGCAGATCGCCCAGTATAGCGACCTGAGTTCCCAGCTTGGCGGCGATCGCACGTACCCGGTCGGCCCGATCGATATGATCCTGCGCCGCGCCGTGAGAGAAATTGAGCCGCATCACATTGGCGCCAGCCTGGATAATGCGCTCGAGGTTATCGGCGGTGTCGGTGGCGGGGCCGAGGGTTGTGACGATCTTGGTACGACGGAACATGCGGTAATCTCAACAGTAGGTTGGTAACAGCGATAGCTTTGATAAAAGAATAGTACGCGCTAGCGAATGACAGTTTTATTGCGGATGTTACCTATTTATAAGTTTTTATTACCGTTGGGGGCTGAAAAACTTATAAAGCGAACACCAATACCAGCGGGATGATCAGCAGCGAGCCGATATTGCCCAAGAGAACGATTGAAGCGACCCGATCGGGTTGCTGTTGATAGCGTTCGGCCATCATGTAGTTGAGTACCGCCGGAGGCAACGCGCCGAACACCAGTAGGATCGAGAATTGCTGCGCCGAAAGCTGTAGCCAGGGTTGCAGGGCCAGTGCGATCACCACGCCCGATAGTGGGCACAGGATTGCACCGAGAACCCCTTGGTGCCAGCTTTTAAGGCCGACGTCGACGATACGGATGCCGAGGGTAAACAGCATCAGTGGAATCGAGATCTGTCCCAGCATCTCTACCGGCAGCTCGACCGCCTTAGGAAGATGCCAGCCGCCGATACTCCAGCCAATGCCGGCGATGGTGGCGAGGATCATCGGCATCTTCAGCAGCTGTAGCAAGTGGGTGTGACGGTTGAGCATCAGTGCGCCGACGCTCATGTGCAGGGTGTTCTCGACGATAAACAGAATTACCGCAGCGGGTAGAGCGGCTTCGCCGAAGGCTAGGACTATCAGTGGAATGCCCATGTTGCCCGAGTTGTTGAACATCATCGGGGGCAGGAATGTTTTTAGATTGAGTTTGAACAGTCGAGCCAGCGGGTACAGCAAGAGACCGGAACCGAGGATCACCGCAACGCCACCCAGTGCCAGATCTTGGTACTGGCTAAGCGGAAAGGTCTGGGTCGCCATCGAGTGGAAGATCAGCGCCGGGATGAACAGGTCCATATTGGCGCGGTTGGCGAATTCAATATCAGGACGGTGGCGGCGACCGTAAAGGTAGCCGCACAGCACAATCACGAAAAGTGGAAAGACGGTCAGGAAGATGCGCTCGCTCAGCGCCCAGGTCGTGGCCGTCATTTCGGGTCAGTGCTCGTGTTATTTGTTGGTGTGTGTTGGAACGACCATCACCGGACGTGCCGAGTACTTGATCACCTGACGGGTGGTGCGGCTGGAGCGTCCCAGCGAGTTGTGCGAACCCATGATGATCAGATCGGCGTTGACCGCGGCGGCCACTTCGATGATCTCGTCGGAACGGTTGCCTTCGCCAACCACTTGCTCGATATCCAGTGCGGGCTGGCCGTCTAGCATCTTCATCTCTTCTTCGTAGAAGGCGACGACGCGCTCTTTCATGGTTTCCTTAACCTTTTCCAGACCCTCATCGTGCATGCTCTTGATCATCTCCTTGGGTAGATAGCTCTGGATCAATGCCTGGCCGGTTTCGCCGATCGGCTCGACCACATGCAGCATTACGATCTTTGCGTTGTACAGGCCGGCCATCTTGACCGCGTGCCGGAACACAGGGCGGGTGTGTTTACCCAATGAAGTGGTGTACAGGATGGTGTTGATCTCTGGCAGAGACATGGTGGAACTCCTTAATGCATGATACGTATATAAGTTTTTGTGTTTAATCAGATAATATTTATCTGTTGTTCTATTAGCGGGCAAAACGCGGGCGTCATGACCGACCTTGGGCTGTATTGCTGCGACATGCGTATCGAGGATTAGGGTTAGCGCCGCCGTATCGACTTGTTGTCCCTACTGCTGATCGCTCAACGGTAGGGGGCGGACTATCGCGCTCCTTTCTGTTATTGGTCTATCACAATCGCGGCTGCGAACAGCGTTCGACCAAGTAGACAATCGATTTATACTCTATGCCACTATGGTATGACAAACCTATTTCGCAGGTGCGGCTGGTCGAGAAGCCCTCGTTGCAGTTGTCGGGTAATGAATCCTTCAAGTTTCGTAGCGCCGATTGGTTGAGTTCCGGGGTTGAAAAGCCTTTATCTCCGGCAAAACCACAGCAGCTTATATCATCCGGAATAAACACCTGTTTGGCGCAGGCGCTGGCGATTCGGTTCATCCGTTCGGCCAGTCCCATCCGGGTGCTGCTGCAGGTTATGTGCAATGCAATCGGTGCGTCGATCGGGTCTATGTTCAGCTGATCGAGGACAAACTGATCGATAAACTGGATCGGTTCGAATATCTGCAACTGCGCTTCGATCGATTCTTTCATCCGCAGGGTGCAAGGGCTGGTGTCCGAGTAGATCGGATACTGACCGTTATTGCTGGCTTTTAGCAGCGCGGCTTCGGTCTGCTTGGCCTTGCTGGCGGCCGCGTCAAACATCCCTTTGCTTTGGAATGGCATACCGCAGCATAGGTCATCTAGCCCTTCAGGATAGATCACCTCGAAGCCGGCTTTGTTGAGCAGGGCGACGGTGACTTCGGCCAACGACTGCTGTTCGTTACTATCGCGCTGCGGCCCCATGGTGCGGCTGGCGCAACTGGGTAGATAGACCACTTTGTTGTCGCTTTTGAAACTGGAGGCGCGCTGGTCAGGCCGCGGCTTTATTGTCGCAGCCGCGGTCGGCATCGATGGCGTCCATTGCTGTACTGCGCCGCCACTTATTTTGCGAGCCGCCCCGGTGATCGCACTCATCGCTTTGGTACCGACGATGCCGTGGGTGATGTCGGCCAGCTTGAACAGGGTACGACTGGTGTTGGCTACCCCTTCGAAATGATCGGCCAGCCACTGTGCCTTGCCAGCGTGTTTGGCATTTTTATCGCTGCGCATGGCGCGGGTCAGGTCGCCGGTATTGATCCCTACCGGGCAGGCCATCGAACAGAGACCGCAGGCGGCGCAGGTATCAAGTCCTTGATAGTCATAGCCTTGACGCATCTGCTCAAGTCGCTGCTTGTGGCTAGCAGTATCTTCACCCTGTTGCCCACAAAGGTCTTCAAGTCGTGCAATTTCGCGCCGAATTACGATCCGTTGGCGCGGCGTCAGGGTGAGTGCTCGAGACGGGCAGCTAGGCTCACAGAAACCGCACTCGATACATTTGTCGATCAACGGGTCGGCAGGTGGTAAGGGTTTCAGGTTCTGCAGATGCACCTGTTTGTTGTGGTTCAGCAATACACCCGGATTGATCAGGTTGCCAGGATCAAACAGGTTCTTGATCTGCCACATCAGCGCGTAGGCTTCGCTGCCCCACTCCTGCTCAACGTAAGGCGCCATATTACGCCCGGTGCCGTGTTCGGCTTTGAGCGAACCGTCGTATTTGCCTACCACCAGATTGGCGACCCGATCCATCAGCTGCTCGTAGCGATCGAGTTCGTCCTGAGTATCGAACGACTGGGTAAAGACGAAGTGCAGGTTGCCCTCAAGTGCGTGGCCGAAGATCAGTGCCTCATCGTAATTGAGGTCGCTAAAGATCTGGTGCAGGTCGTGCACCGCCTCGGCCAGTTGTTCGACCGGGAAGGCGACATCTTCGATGATCACCGTGGTGCCGGTCTTACGGACTGCCCCCACGGCGGGGAATAACCCTTTTCGGATCGCCCAGTATTGATTGTATTGGGCCGGATCATCAGTGAATTGTACCGGTTGCACCGTTTCAAACTCGGTTAGGGCGGCGCTGATTTCGGCCACTTTCTGATCCAGATCGAGCTGTGAGGCAGCGCGAGTTTCGACCAGTAGCATAGTGCCGTGTTGATCCAGCGTTTTGATAAAGGCGGGCATTCCCGGTTTATCTTCGACCGAGTGTAATCCGGCCCGGTCGATCAGCTCGACCGCTGATACCGGGGTCTGCTTCAATCGAGCCACGGCGCGGCAGGCGATCTCGACGGTTGGGAAGATGATCATCGCCGAAGCTTTGTGCGGGTGCTCGGCGACGGTGCGGTAAGTGATCTCGGCGATGAAGCCGAGGGTGCCTTCCGAGCCGATCATCAGGTGCTGCAGGATCTCGAACGGATCGTCGAAATCGACCAGCGAATTGAGCGCGTAGCCAGTGGTGTTTTTGAGTCGGTATTTGTGCCGGATTCGATCGCTCAGGGCCACGTTGGTCTGAGTTGCTTGTGCTAGCTGTTGTAATTGATCGAGTAGCTCACCATGGCTGGCTTTGAATGCTTCGCGGCTTACTGGGTCCGCGGTGTCGAGCTGGCTGCCGTCGGCCAGTACCAGCTTCATGCTCTCCAGCGTACGGTAGCTGTTCTGGGCGGTGCCGCAGCACATGCCGCTGGCGTTGTTGGCGGCGATACCGCCGATCATGGCCGCGTTGATGGAAGCGGGATCGGGGCCGATCTTGCGGTTGAACGGTGCTAGGTACTTGTTGGCCTGGCCGCCGATCACACCCGGTTGCAGGCTGATACGGGTGGCTTGGTCGTTGATACGGTGGCCCTTCCAGCCAT
>JBFFKD010000145.1:0-6637 GCA_041555595.1 Motiliproteus sp. | reverse complement strand
GGGGGATGTCGTGGCGGTATGAGCGGTACTCAAAGTGCCGATCTAGCCACTGGGATTTATGGCTGGAGCACCTTCCGCCGGCGCCATAGCCGGCCGTCGATCGCCGATAGCCCCACCGCGATCAATGCCATTCCGATAAAGTGAACCGGTTGCAGGACTTCGTCGAGCAGCAACGCTCCTAGCAAAATAGCCGAAACGGGGATCAGCAGCGTTACCAGCAGCAGGTTGGTGGCACCGGCAGATTCCAACAACTTGAAGTAGAGCACATAGGCGACCACAGTCGATAGCAGCGCCAGTCCGACAATAGCGCCCCAACTGACGAGTCTCGGTGCTGCGATATCAAGCGGCCCATCTACCGCGAGCGTCAGCGGAATCAACAGCAGCGTCGATGCTGTGACTTGACCTGCGGCCGTGATGATCGGCTTGACCGCCAACGTTCTGAAGCGGCGACCGTAAACACCGGCAAGGGCGTAACAGAGCGCGGCGGCCAGCACCGCGAGCTGCGCCAGTATGGTGGCACCGTTATCGGTGCTTGGTGTTCCCAGCATCACCACTACGCCGATAAAACCGATCGCAACGCCGATTAATTTCAGTGGCGTGGCGCGTTCGTCGGGCAGCAGCAAACCGGCTACCACAACAGTGAATAATGGCGTCGCTGCATTTAGGATCGATGCCAACCCCGAAGCGATCTGAGTCTGTCCCCAGACGATAAGCACGAATGGGATGACGTTATTAAGCAGTCCCATCGCCACGAATGCCAGCCATATGGTGGGATTGGTTGGTGGCCGTAGCCCGAGTGCAAAGACGATGCCCCACAAGGCGATGGCGGCCAAACCGACCCGCAGTGCTACCAGTGTCAACGGTGGCAGATCTGTTACAGCAACCCCGACGAAGAAAAACGACCCTCCCCACAGTATCGACAGGATGATCAGCATCGCCCATTCACGGGCCCCCATGGCACTGTTGATGGCGGTTGTCATGCTTGTCCCTGTCGTTCGGTTTGTGTTGGGGTCAACTTAACCCTGTCGAACCATTAAAACTATCCGTATGTTGCTGTTTGACTCAGTAAATCATATGGACACCGACGCTATCAGCATCTAGGTGCCAAATTGGAGCGCTAGCTAAATAGAGTTTGGATCAACGCAGTTGGCGCTTGCGGGTTGTTGCCAAACTGCTGCCGTGATTGGCTTGTGGATATCGACAGCAACAAACGGATGGTAACGCAATCGTCGATCGGGTTAGATAGCGTCCTCGTAAGATTGTGTAAAACAACGCTGAGCAATTGTTTCAGGAGATCTCTTGGATCACAGCACTGAGGATATCGCTATGTCGATGCCAACCGAACAGCAGATGCGGGCCGCGATCGCCTCGCATGATCGCAGCAGCGACGGCCGTTTTATCTACGCGCTGATCAGCACCGGCGTTTTCTGCCATCCCTCGTGCTGTTCGCGTTTGGCGCATCCAGACAATTTGTGTTTTTTTGCCGATGTCGAAACGGCCATGAGCGCAGGTTTTAGACCCTGTAAACGCTGCCAGCCTGCGGCAACCGGTAACCAGCTAACACGGCTGGTCGAGATTGCCCGTTATATCGAAGCCCAGGCCGATCAGAAATTGACCCTGTCAATCCTGGCCGATCAGGCTGGACTATCGCCATCGCGGTTGCAACGGGTCTTCAAACAGGCCTTTGGGGTGTCACCCAAAGCCTATCAAGACGCGGTCAGAATGCGCCGGATGAAGCAGGCGTTGCAGCAGGGGTCGGGGGTGACCGATGCGATCTTCACTGCAGGATACGGCTCGGTGAGCCGGGTCTACGGCGAGGTAAGTCGTAGTATCGGCATGTCACCGAAAAGCTACCGCGCTGGCGGCGCAGGAGAGACGATCGCCCATGCCTGCCGCATCACCGCGTTAGGGCCTATGCTGATGGCTGCGACCGATAAAGGGGTCTGCTTTGTCGAGTTTGGTGACGATCAAGTCTCACTGCTGGCCAAGCTACAACAGGAGTTTTCCAACGCCAGACTGATCGAATCGAAGGCGCAGCAAAGCGCTGAGCTGGACCGTTGGATAGAGGCTCTTGATGAGCATATTAGCCAGGGTTCAGCGCGGCCTGATCTGCCGTTGGATCTACGCGGTACCGCTTTTCAGATCAAGGTGTGGCGCTTTCTGCTTAGTGTCCGTGAAGCGCAGGTGCTCAGTTACAGCGAATTGGCGCAGCGGATCGATAAACCCAAAGCGGTTCGCGCGGTTGCTTCGGCCTGTGGTGCCAACCGGATCGGCGTGTTGATCCCCTGTCATCGGGTATTACGAAGCGATGGCGGGCTGGGAGGGTATCGTTGGGGGTTGGAGCGTAAGCGAGCGTTGCTCGATGCCGAGCGGTCGCGGTCAGATAAGTAGTACGGGCTTACTTTAGTGCTGGCCTATAGAGAAGAGAGTGGCCGCAGGCCGACCTGAACGGGCAGGTCGGGTGCTACGGCTGTGTTCGAAACAGGGCTATGCGACTTGAGGTTGATCAGCCGAGCAACAGGCTGTCGTCGGCCAGCTCTTCACCGGCGTTGCGCTCGAACAACGCTAGCAGGTCTTTCACCTCCAGTCCCTGGCGTTTATCGCCGGCGACATCGAATGCTACCTGTCCGGCATGCAGCATCAGCGTGCGTTGGCCAACCTCCAGTGCCTGTTTCATGCTGTGGGTTACCATCAGCGTCGTCAGGTTCTGCTCTTTGATGATCTCACGGGTCAGCTCCAGTACGAAGGCGGCGGTCTTGGGATCGAGTGCGGCGGTATGTTCGTCCAGAAGTAGAATCTGCATCGGTTGCAGGGTGGCCATCAGCAGACTAACCGCCTGGCGTTGGCCACCGGATAGTAGCCCCATCCGATCTTCGAGTCGCTGCTCCAATCCCAGTCCCAATCGCTTTAACCGCTGCTGAAAGCGTTGCTTGTATTGGCGTCGCACCGCCCAGCCGAGACCGCGCGAACTGCCGCGTTTGATCGCCAGCGCCAGGTTCTCTTCGATGGTCAGGTTCTCACAGGTGCCGGCCATCGGATCCTGAAACACCCGGGCGACGTCCCCGGCGCGGCGTTCGGTTGATTGACGGGTGACATCGCGATCGCCGACCCGGATTGCACCTGAGTCGATACCGATCTCGCCGGAGACGGCGTTGAGCAAGGTTGATTTGCCGGCACCGTTGGAGCCGATCACGGTAACAAACTCACCTTCGGGGATAAAAATCGACAGGCCGCGCAGGGCGTGATTCTCGACCGGTGTGCCTTGGGCGAAGGTGACATGGATATCGCTGACTTCGATCATGCCGCGCTCCGTTTGTTCTTGATCAGGTTGGCCTTGATCTGCGGCATCACGATCGCCAGTGCGACCATCACTGCCGTGACCAGGTTTAGATCCTGTGCCTTGAGACCGATAAAGTCGGCGTTGAGGGCGAAGGCGATCACCAGCCGGTAAAAGATCGATCCGAGCAGGCAGGCGACCACCGCCAGTAAAATGGTGCGGGTCGACATCAAGGCTTCGCCGCCGATCACCGAGGCCAGCCCTACCACGATCACGCCAACGCCCATGGTGACATCGGCACTGCCCTGGCTCTGCGCGAACAGGCTGCCGGCCAGGGCGACCAAGGCGTTGGAGAACGCCATCCCAAGCAATATCATCGCTGCTGTCGACACGCCCTGTGCCCGTGCCATCCGGGGGTTGGCACCGGTGGCGCGCATTGCCAGACCGATCTCAGACTTGAGCAGGGCAACCAGCAGCGCGCCGACCACCAGCACCACCACGATAAACGCCAGTGGTGCGACCCAGTAGTAGGGCAGGCCGAGGTTCTCCAGCGGCGTCAACAGGGTCTCTTCACCCAGCAGTGCCACATTGGGACGGCCCATAATTCGCAGGTTGATCGAGTACAGTGCGATCATGGTCAGGATTGAGGCCAGCAGATGCAGGATCTTCAGTTTGACGTTGAGCCAGGCGGTTACCAGCCCCGCTGCAGCGCCCGCGACCACCGCCAGTGCGGTTGCTAACCAGGGATTGAAGCCGGCCACGATCATACTGGCCGATACCGCCGCACCCAACGGAAAACTGCCGTCGACGGTGAGGTCGGGGAAGTCGAGAATCCGAAACGAAATAAAGATCCCAAAAGCGACGAGACCGAACAGAAGTCCGGTCTCGATGGCGCCCAGAAAGGCGATTTCACTCACTACTACACTCCGCTAATTGAATGAATCTTGGCTGTTGATGCGTATCACTTCACCACTTCTTTCGCTTGGCTCAGCATCGTTGCTGACAACGTCACACCCATACGCTCGGCAGCGCCGGGGTTGAGGTAGAGTTCAAGTGTTTGAACCTGCTCGACCGCAATATCACCCGGCTTCTCGCCGTTGAGTATCCGCGCCACCATCTTGCCGGTTTGTTGGCCGACGTCGTAGTAGTTGAAGCCAAGCGCTGCGATGGTGCCGCGCTTGACCGAATCGGTGTCGCCGCTGATGATCGGCAGCTTGCTCTGCTCGGCCACCTTGATCACGGCTTCGAGTGCTGAAACGACCGTGTTATCGAGCGGGATGTAGATCACATCGACCTTGCCGACCAGACTGCGGGCGGCGGCCAGGACATCACCCGATTTAGTGGCAGCAGCTTCGACCACGGTCATATCCAGTGCTTGGGCCGAATCTTTGACCAGGTTGACCAACGTCACCGAGTTGGCTTCGCCCGGGTTGTACAGCACGCCTAGCCGCTTGGCTCCGGGAACGATCTGCTGCACCAGCTCCATATGTTTGTTGATCGGTGACAGGTCGCTGACACCGGTGATCAGCTTGCCTGGCTTATCCATGTTGTTGACCAGCTTGGCACCGAGTGGATCGGTGACGGCGGTAAAGACAAGCGGGATATGGCGGGCTGAGGCGGCAACAGTTTGTGCCGATGGGGTCGAGATGGCGACAATGAGGTCGGGTGAGTCACCGGCAAACTTCTTGGCCACCTGGGCGGCGGTAGCGGGATTGCCCTGAGCGCTCTCATAACTCCATTTCAGGTTATCACCGACCTTATAACCGGCATCGGCCAGTGCATCCTGAACGCCCTGGCGGCAGGCATCGAGGGCAGGGTGTTCGACGATTTGAGTGATGGCGACGTGTTTGCTGGCGGCCAGCGTTGGTTGTGCCATCAGTCCCATGCCGAGAACCGCTAGGGCGGCAGAGAGAAGCGTTCTTGTTTTCATTATTTTTTGAACCTTATGGACAATTTTTATCAGACGCGAAAATTACCACGAAGGCGGCACGTTGTCAGCCTGGCGGCCCGATCAGGCGGAGCTTTGCGACAAACTGAGGTTAAATTGTTTTTTTGGATACGAAAAAGCCCCCCGGGTGGGTAATCAGGGGGGCTTTACAGGGCTGCGGTAGGGTTAGTTAATCGAGGAGCCCTGTTCGACCCATTGGCCGATCAGTTGCCGTTCCTGTGTCGTCATACCGGTGATGTTACCGAGCGGCATTACCTGGGTGGCGACTGCCTGAGCGTGAATCCGCGCTGCCAGTTTTTGGATCTGTTGCGGTGTATCCATGATCACGCCGGCCGGGGCACTGGCAAAACCGGCGTTGGTCGGGTTGGCGGAGTGGCAGACGGCGCAGCGCTGGCTGATCACCTGCTCAACATCGATAAAGGCAACATGGCCGTGAGCGTCAGAACGGGTCGTCATCGATTGCGGTGCCGAGACAAACGCCAGTGCGATCATGCCCGCCGCCGCCGCTGGGATTGCCCAGGCAAAACTCTGGCTGTTATGACGGGTGTTGAAGTAGTGGCGAACCAGTACGCTCAAGACCGACAGTACCGACAAAATGATCCAGTTATTATCGCTACCGTAGCTGCTGGGGAAGTGATTGCTGATCATGATGAACAGCACCGGCAGAGTCAGGTAGTTGTTATGACGTGAACGTAGCAGGCTTTTGGCGGGCAGCGCCGGATCGGGTTGTTGACCGGCCTCGATCGCGGCGATCAATGCCCGCTGTGACGGCATGATGACCCGGAATACGTTACCGACCATGATCGTACCGATGATGGCGCCCAGATGGATGAAGGCACCACGACCGCTGAACAGCTGCGATAGAGCGTAGGCGGCAGCGACCAGTAATATGAATATCAGCGCAGCGAGCAGCGTCGGTGTTTTGCCCAGTGCTGATTCGCACAGCAGATCGTAGATAAACCAGCCTGACACCAGTGCGGCGATACTGATGGCGATGGCGGTGCTGGCGCTCAGACCGGTTCCAGGGCCAATCAGGTAGAGCTCGGCGTTGAGGTAGTAAACCACTGCAAGTAGGGTGAAACCGCTAAGGAAAGTGGTGTACGCCTCCCACTTGAACCAGTGCAGTTTCTCCGGCATCTGTGGTGGCGCCAGCTTGTACTTCTCCAGATGGTAGATGCCACCGCCGTGGATCGCCCACAGATCACCTGCCAGCCCTTTGGCGGGGTTGCGACGGTCGAGCTGGTTTTCAAGCCAGTTGAAGTAAAAGGATGCGCCGATCCAGGCGACACCGGTGATCATATGCACCCAGCGAACGGTTAGGTTGAGCCACTCTGTGACATGTGGATCCATGGTTAACTCCTTATTCTAGGGCGGCTCTCTGGTCGCTTAGTGTCAATGTCGCGTGACGAAGG
>JBFFKD010000144.1:0-6647 GCA_041555595.1 Motiliproteus sp. | reverse complement strand
GCAAGACCGCGGCCTTCGCGTTACCGATCCTGCAACGGTTGAGCCAGGCAGTTCCGGTCGGATCAACCCGCCCTATCCGCGCACTGGTGCTGACCCCGACCCGCGAGCTAGCGCAACAGGTTCAGCGTAGCTTTGTTCGTTATGGTGACAAAAGTTCTCTACGGACGGCGCTGGTCTACGGCGGCGCCAGCATCAACTCGCAGATCACCGCCTTGGCCAATGGCGCTGATATCGTTGTGGCTACGCCGGGACGGTTACTCGATCTGATCAATCGCGGTGCCGCCGATCTAAGTCAGCTGCAGCAACTGGTGTTCGACGAAGCCGATCGAATGCTGGACATGGGGTTTATCGACGAGATTCGCCGGATTCTTAAAACCATTCCGACCGAGCGTCAGACACTGCTGTTTTCCGCCACCTTCGGTCAGGATCTGTTCGACCTGAGCAAGACGTTATTAAATTCGCCCACCCTGATCGAGGTCGACGCCCGCAATACCGCCGCCAGTCGGGTCGAACAAAGGGTCTACGCGGTCGATGCCGAGCGTAAACGCGCACTGGTCACGCACCTGATCGGCACCAACAACTGGCAGCAAGTGCTGATCTTCACTCGCACCAAGCAAACGGCCGATCAGCTAGCCAGCGAGATGATCAAGGATGGCTTACAGACCCAAGCGATTCATGGCGACAAATCACAAAGCGCGCGCGACCGGGCACTGGAAGCATTTCGCCAAGGTGAACTGCGAGCGCTAGTCGGCACCGATGTTGCAGCCCGCGGTCTTGATATCGATCAACTCGAGCATGTCATCAATTACGAACTACCTTTTAACGCCGAGGATTATATTCACCGTATCGGCCGTACCGGCCGCGCCGGCGGTTCCGGGCTGGCGATCACCCTGCTTAGCAGCGAGGAGAACTACCTACTCGAAGAGGTCGAAGCGGTGCTCGGCACCACCCTGCCGCAGCAATGGATGCCCGGCTATGAGCCGGATATGAACCGTGAAGTAACACCGTCGCGAAAAAACAGCCGCGCCGCCCAGAAAAAACGCGCTCGTGATCGTGCTCTCGGGAGCAAGCCAGGTCGTCGACGCTGAGCGCCAAAGCACTATATTAACAAGCCCACGAGAGAGCCATAAAAACCACAAAAAAAACATTAAATAGAATTAATTACCAACAAAAAAGCAAAAGCAGAAAAAATTTAATCAATAAAGACCGCATCAACGCAGCATTTAGAACCTCCCCCTAACGCATGCCGCGTACACTTATAGCTCTTCAAACAGCCAGTGGATAAGAGCAATGCGCACTCTGATAGAACGGATCCGAGAGTCGGTTATCGGTGACCATCACAGTATCGAAACCCCGTTCGGCCGCATGCCATTGGTCTACGCCGATTACACCGCATCGGGGCGCTCGCTGGCGATGATCGAGGACTATATCCGGCAGCAGGTATTGCCGTTTTACGCCAATACCCATACTGAAACCTCCTACACTGGTGCCCAGACCAGCCTGCTACGCGAGCAAGCCCGGCAGCAGATCCGCGATGCCGTCAATGCTCGCCCACAGGACAGGTTGATCTTCTGCGGTTCGGGTGCCACCGCCGCGATCCACAAGCTGATTGATATGCTCAACCTGCGTCTACCCGCCGACCTGAGCGAGCGCTACCAGCTACAACAGCAGATACCCGCCGACGAGCGACCGGTTGTGTTTATCGGGCCCTACGAGCACCACTCTAACGAGCTACCTTGGCGCGAGTCTATCGCCGAACTGGTTGTGATTCCATTGTGCGCCAATGGCCTGCTTGATCTATCGGTCCTCGAGACCAAACTGGAGCAGTACCGTGATCGGAATCTAAAGATCGGCAGTTTTTCGGCCGCATCCAACGTTACCGGACTCAAGACCGACGTCGATGCCGTTGCCCGCGTGTTACACCGTTACGATGCGCTGTCGTTCTGGGACTACGCCGCCGCTGCCCCCTACGTCGGTATCGATATGAGCGGCACTAACAATGCTTTAGGCGATAGCAGCAAGGACGCGGTGTTTATCTCGCCGCACAAGTTTATTGGCGGCCCCGGCACCCCCGGAGTGCTGGTCGTTAACCAACGTATTCTCAGCAACAGCGTGCCGGCGGTACCCGGTGGCGGCACAGTGATCTACGTCACCCCTGAAGACCATCGCTATACCGACGACGTCGAACGGCGTGAAGAGGGCGGAACCCCTGCGATCGTCGAGTCGATCCGAGCCGGATTGGTGTTCAAACTGCAACAAGCGGTCGGTATCGATGAGATCGAGCGGCGCGAAACGGCTTTTGTCCAAGCCGCCATGGCTCGCTGGTCGAACTGTGGCAATATCGAGCTGCTGGGTAACCCCGATGCCGACCGTTTATCGATCGTATCGCTACGCATAAAGCACCAACAGCAGGATCTTCACTACGGTTTTGTGGTGGCGCTACTGAATGACCTGTTCGGGGTTCAAGCACGCGGTGGCTGTTCCTGCGCCGGACCTTACGGTCACAGCCTGCTGGGGATGGATATAGCCTACAGCAGGGCGCTGGAAGCTCGACTGAGCGACGGTGAGATGGTGATGCGGCCGGGTTGGATTCGGCTCAACTTCAACTATTTCATCGATCACGAGAGCTTCGAGTACATCGTCCGTTCGATAGAACTGGTCGCTGAGCACGGCTGGCAGCTACTCCCCTATTACCATTTCGACCACGCCAGCGGCGTATGGCGATATCAAGACCGCAAGATCCAACCCGCCAGTGATCTCGATCAACTTGATTTCAACGCGCTTGAGTCGATGCAAACAAACCCGAGCGCAGCATTACCTGAACTGGCCGAGCAACTGATGCGTGCCGAACAGGAACTGACCCAAATCGACCGAGCGGGTAGCCGCTATTCGCTACAGCTGTCGCCTGCCTCAGAGGCATTGCGCTGGTTCGTACTTCCGCAACAGATCGACCCAACACAGCGCCAACCACCGCAGGCAGCTAGATGATCGTCGAGACTGTTGCCGCCCCCCTGATCGAAACGATAGTCGAGACGCTACTGGTTGGCTTGTTGGTCGGACTGGTGCTGGGAGCGACCGGGGCCGGTGGCTCTATCTTTGCGGTACCGCTGTTTATTATCTTCTTAGACTTGAGTGCCAATGATGCGATGGGGGTCGCGCTGGGAGCGGTCAGTACCGCGGCGCTGGTAGGCATCCTGATGCGTAACAACCGGCAGGATCTGGCTTGGAAGCCCGGTTTGCTGCTGGCGATTTCCGGTGCGATGACCGCACCGATAGGACGCTGGCTGGGCAGCCAGATCGATGAAACCTTGCTGTTGAGCGGATTTTCGCTGCTGGCCTGCATGCTGGCGCTACGGATGTGGCTGCAGGCCAGCACGGATCCCAGTGCGACCTACGCGGTACGCGGCGATATACAATCGGCTCACCCCGACCTGGAGACTCACTCTACTAGCAAGCCAGCGAGCAACAGCGACGCCACCACCAAGCAGATGCGCTCGACCGGACTCATCGCCAGTGGCCTGGTGATCGGTATGCTATCGGGACTTTTCGGGGTTGGCGGCGGATTCCTGATCGTGCCATTACTCACACTCGTAACGGCAATGGCGATCAAAAAAGCGGTCGGAACCTCATTGATCGTCATCTCACTAGTCAGCGCTGCCGGTTTCATCGCCCACCTGTTAACAACCGCTCAGGCGGAACCGATTCCGACCGAACTACTGCTCTATACCTGCAGCGGCAGCATCATCGGTATCATTAGCGGCACCTTGCTATGTCACAAGATCAGCGGACCCAAACTGCAAAAGCTGTTTGCCGTTAGCGTGGTTGCATTGATGGCAACCAGCCTGATTCAACAATATATCTAAGATGACTTGCTACTCTCGAAACCCTGCTTTAGCCCGATGCAACGGCTAGTTACTCGCCTTGATCAGCACTAAGGGTTCGTCCAACTCAAAATAGTCGCCAGCCTCGACCAACACGTCGACAACCGTGCCGGCTTGCGGCGCGGGCAACTCAAATGCCACTTTTCCAGCCTCCCAACAAAGCAGCGGTTGGTAACGCAGTACCGACTCACCCGCTGTAACCAGCACCTCGACCACCTCGAATTCGTCGTCAGCACAATTGCCACAACTATCCCAACATTCGGGCAGCTGACTTAAACGAACCTCGCACAATGGTTGCTTCGCTTGTTTGTGATCCATAGCCAATCAAGCGTTAGCCGCAGCGTCCAGCAACGCCAACAGCTGTTCCAGTTCGGTACAAATTTCACCCCCGCTCTGACGAATAAAATATTCCACTTGCAGGTTGACGGTACTACCAAGGTTGTCACAGCTAAAGCGAAAATCGCCGCGATAACCGTAGATCCGTTTGCCCTTTGCAAAGGCATAACCGATCTCGGCGGCAGTTCCAGAATCGACATCGACCCCGTCAAGTATCGCCACCACCCAGTCACAGCGATCTATTGCCTCGGCGTTGACCCGACCGATCTCGACATTAAGCTCAGCTAACCGCAGCCGCTGTTTATTCAGATCGGTTAACCCCAGCGCTGCTTGCAACTGTGGCGTGTCGTTGAGTTGCCAGGGATCGAGTAGCTCGAAACCCAGATGGTGCAACGCCGGCACCATCTGCTGGTTGTGAAACCAGCGGCCCGCTTCGGAAAAACCCAGCGGGCCGGCTAGATACAGACTGTGACTCATCAGAGGATCCTTAAGCGGTTTGGGATGGCTTAGTCGAATAGCAACCGTTCATACCTGCCGTAACGGTGACCCTGCTTTGAAAGCGGCAATATTATCAGCAATCTGCCCCACGATCCGCTGACGCGCCTCAACACTTCCCCAGGCACTGTGCGGCGTGACGATCAGGTTGGCAATGTCGCCTGCTAGCAATGGATTATCGTTAACCGGCGGTTCAACCGACAGCACATCGACACCGGCGCCCGCCAACCGTCCGCCACGTAACGCTTGAGCCAGTGCCGCTTCATCGACAATACCTCCGCGTGCAGCATTGATCAGCAGCGCAGTCGGTTTCATCAGCGCCAATGCGGCACTGTCGATCAGATTACGGCTCTGCTCTGTCAACGGACAGTGCAAAGTCAGAACATCGACTTGTGGCAACAGCTCGGTCAAGGCCAAACGCCCATCCGCTGGTTCACTGCCTGGCCGCGCTGCGACCAGCACCCGCATTCCAAACGCTTCGGCAATCCGACCCACAGCCTGCCCCAGCTCACCGTAACCGACGATACCCAGTGTTTTTCCCTGCAGCTCCATGATCGGGTAGTCGAGCAGGCAAAACTGCTCGCTACGGTTCCAGTCACCACGCTGCACCGCGCCGCTATAATCGGTCAACCGGGTTGCCACTGCCAGCATCAGGCTAAACGTATGCTGTACCACCGAACCGGTACCGTAGCCCTGACAATTGGATACGACGACACCCTGCTGGTGCGCCGCGTCCAGATCAACATTATTGGCCCCGGTGGCGGCAATACAGATCAGCTTGAGCTGCGGCAGACTGGCCAAAAGCGGTGCATCAAGCACCACCTTATTGGTGATGATCACCTGAGCCTCGCTCACCCGGGACAGCAACTGATCGGGCCGCGTCGCCGTGTAGCAGGTTAACTCGGATGCCTGCTGTTCAATAACAGACAGATCGAGATCAGCCCGATTGAGACTGCCAAGGTCTACAAACACTACCTTCATCGTCACCTCCGTTAGGGGGTAGTTGTCGATCTATCGACGATTTAAAAAAACGGGGCCATTCCTGAATAGAAAGGCCCCGCTGAGATGATCTCCGACTGCTGCTGAGACTAGCCCTCAGGCATACTCTCTTTTAAAGTCCAAAGGATATCTTCAGCAACCGATTTAGGTGCAGGTTGCGCAGACTCGGTTAAGATCGAGATATACACGCCACTGCTGCGTCGGGTCAACTTAACCTGATAACGGCCGGTATATTCGATGGTTCCTGATTCGGCATTAACCTGAACAGCCTCGTCTTTGTGTTCTGATCCAAACACATACAACACCTGATCACCTAACCAGATTTTGTAACCGTCGCTCTCATTCATCTGCTGCTGCTTAGCTTTAGCGTCCAACTCTTTTGGACTAACCACAGATTTAGAGCTGTAACTCGGCCCTTGCTGAGCTTGGTCCGATTCAATTCCGAGCGCAGCATCCAATACGTCGGTATTAATCTTAATATCGCCTCGATCACCGTGTAGCCATTCGAAGAAGCCTACTTCTGAATTTTTTTCTAGAGGTGTTACAGAGGTATAGGTGATGTAGTAACGTCCCAACTGGCGATTAGACGACCCGACATCGACCTGTGCTTGTTGCAGCGCCTGCCCCAGCTGCTCCCACGCCTGATCAACCGAAACGGTTAACTTGAGAACGGGCTCACCTTGAGAGCCGCGACCGAAGTAGACCCGCCCCTGCTGCTTGCGTCGCTCGCGGGCAGCGCTAGCGGTCGCCTCGACTGATGATTGACTCAGGAAATGCAGAATTTCGTACATCACCTGTGATTTATAATGGACATTTTGCGCATCGCTGGACCAGTCTGCTGCCTGGCTGGGATCGTTGACGGCTGCCCGCAGATGCTGCAGTCGAATCGATGTCTTCGAGCTGTCGCCTGCGACCGGTTTCAGATAGGTACGCAGT
>JBFFKD010000143.1:0-6760 GCA_041555595.1 Motiliproteus sp. | reverse complement strand
ACGGAATCAATCAGCTCGGGAGCTTCGCAGGCAGCAGTGTTGAGTCGCTATCATCGGACATTGGCAGGGTTGGTAGTCGGCACTTTTTTGCTAGCGGGCTGCGGTGGTCATATGGCGCCGGTAAGCGAGCGCTCACTAAACAGGCCCCCCTCGACCCCCCTTCCATCCTATCAGTCTGCTCCTAAGGGCTATTACCGGGTTCAAGCCGGTGATACCTTGTATTCGATTGCCTGGCGTTACCGTAAAGATTATAGGGCGTTAGCGCGAGCAAACGGTATCGGCTCCAGTTACCGTATCTACTCTGGTCAATTGATCCGTCTGAGCGAGGCGGTAGCGATTCAATCGCCGTCGCCTAAAAAATCCTCTGGCACCAACATTAGTGCGCGTACCCCGTCACAAACGAGCCCGGCCAAAGCGGCTACGGCTAAGTCGTATAAGCCTGCATCGACAGGTCCTATTGTTTGGGGTTGGCCTGCCAAGGGCTCCGTGATTCAGCGGTTCAGCGCCAAAGGAAAGCTTAATAAGGGTCTTAATATTACCGGAAACCGGGGCGATCCAGTGTTGTCAGCAGCTTCTGGCGTGGTAGTGTATGCAGGAAATGGTTTATTAGGATATGGTAATCTTATCATCATTAATCACAATGATAGCTTTCTGAGTGCCTATGCCCATAACCATAAATTGTTGGTAAAAGAGCAGCAGCGAGTCAGTGTCGGCCAAAAAATTGCTGAGATCGGTAATAGCGGAGCTGCACAGACCATGTTACATTTTGAGATTCGCAAAGAGGGTAAGCCGGTTGATCCTAGCCGTTATTTACCCAGGCGCTAGTAGCATGGAGTGGTCCGAGGGTGGGGCCGGCTAATGGGGCATGCCATAGATACGTGGGTAAAGTGTCGTCGCAATAGGCATGTTATGGCAGGTAAACATGGATGAAATATACGGATAATGTGATGGTCGAGAACGAAGTCAACGCCGATAGTGTGGTAATGAATAAGGCTCGTAGTGAGGTTCATGATGATCTGGTGAAAGCCAAGCATCTGGATGCAACCCAGCTTTACCTCAATGAGATAGGATTTTCACCGTTACTGACGGCAGAGGAGGAGGTTTACTTCTCACGTAAATCGCTGCGAGGTTGTGAAGCATCACGTAAGCGGATGATCGAAAGCAATCTTCGGTTGGTCGTTAAAATTGCCCGTCGCTATATCAATCGTGGGTTGACGCTGTTGGATCTGATTGAAGAGGGTAACCTGGGTCTGATCCGAGCGGTGGAGAAGTTTGATCCTGAGCGAGGCTTCCGTTTTTCTACCTACGCTACCTGGTGGATTCGTCAAACCATCGAACGTGCGATCATGAATCAGACCCGTACCATCCGGCTCCCGATCCATGTTGTCAAAGAGCTTAATGTTTATCTGCGTGCCGCTCGCGCGTTGGCGCAGAAACTAGACCATGAGCCGACCTGCGAAGAGATCGCCGAGATGCTCGATAAGCCGGTCGAGAGCGTCAAGCGAATGATGGGGCTTAATGAGCGGGTGGGCTCGATCGATGTTCCGGTCGGTAAGAACTCGGAGAAGTCGTTGGTCGAAACCATTGCCGATACCGACGCGGCCGACCCCGAAGCCTGGTTACAAAACACCAATTTGATCGGTCGGCTGGATGATTGGCTGGAGACCCTGCCTGAAAAGCACAGTGAAGTACTATCGCGCCGGTTTGGGCTGCATGGTTATGAGATCAGTACGCTTGAGCAGGTCGGCCGTGAGATCGGTCTGACTCGCGAACGGGTTCGTCAGATTCAGGTGGAAGCGCTTCGGCGGTTACGTGAAATTGTCGAGAATAATGGGCTGACGGGATCAGATCTGCTGGAATAGTCGCCAAGCACGCATATGTTCGAGATCCAATAGCTGTTGGAGTTAACGCTCCAGCAGCTTTTTTTTGTCAGTCTTTCCGTTCCACTCGTCGGCATCTTCCAGAGCGGCCTTCATTTCGGTGATAACCGGGAATATTTCGGCCAGCTCTGCGTTGATCTGAATAAAGTCGACCTGATCGGGTGGTACGTCGTTCTCATCAAAGATAGCTTCGGCTGGGCATTCTGGGACACACAGTGCACAGTCGATACACTCTTGCGGGTGGATCACCAGAAAATTGGGACCTTCGTAAAAACAATCGACCGGACAGACATCGACACAATCGGTGTATTTGCACTTGATGCAGTTTTCGGTAACGACAAATGCCATGGTTAGGAACTCCCATTGTAACAGTAGGTTAAGGCATTGTTATGTGTGACTACCATTGAGTATATATCGGTTATTGGGTTATCACATGACCTGATCTTTTAACCGATACAGCTGCTCAAGTGCTTGTCGCGGGGTGAGTCCGTCGATATCGATATCGGCTAATGCGGTCTCCAGCCGGTGAGGCTCATTTGATGGCTCCTGAGCTGTCGGTTGTACCGGCTGGCTGAATAGATCAACCTGATGGGGCGCGCCGCTGACCTGCTCGGCAGAGGCGGTCTCGAGCTGGTACAGTTTCTGTTTGGCTTCATTGATGACCGGCGCCGGTACACCGGCCAGCTTGGCGACCTGAAGGCCGTAACTTTGGCTGGCCGGCCCTTGGTGGACACTGTGTAGGAAGATGATGTGGTCGTTGTGTTCGGTGGCGGTCAGGTGGATGTTGGCAACTCCGACTTCGGTCTCCGGCAGCGCGGTTAACTCGAAATAGTGGGTGGCAAACAGGGTGAAGGCTTGGGTATGGCTGGCTAGATGGCGGGCGCATGACCAAGCCAGCGACAGACCGTCGAAGGTGCTGGTGCCACGGCCGACTTCGTCCATCAATACTAGGCTTCTTGGTGTGGCGTTGTGGAGGATGTTGGCGGTCTCAGTCATCTCAACCATAAAGGTCGAGCGACCACCGGCCAGGTCATCAGATGAGCCCATGCGGGTAAAGATTCGGTCAACCAGGCCGATCTGCGCCTGCGCTGCCGGGACATAGCTGCCGATATGTGCCAGCAGTACGATCAACGCCGCTTGGCGCATATAGGTCGATTTACCCCCCATGTTGGGGCCGGTGATGATTAACATTCGCCGTTGTGGATCAAGCTGCAGGTCGTTGGCGACGAACGGGTCGTCTGAAACCCGTTCCACTACCGGATGACGGCCGCCGGTGATTGCTAGGCCTGCTTCTTCAGCCATCGTTGGCGCGCAGTAATCGAGTCGGTCGGCACGGGCGGCCAGGTTGTTCAGTACATCCAGTTCGGCGATCGCTGCTGCGCAGTCCTGTAGCGGTGCAAGGTCTTCTGCCAACGTTTCCAGTAACGCTTCGTACAGCTGCTTCTCCCGAGACAGTGCTCGGCTTTTGCTGCTTAAGGCTTTGTCTTCGAATGTTTTTAGTTCGGGGGTGATAAAGCGTTCGGCATTTTTGAGCGTCTGGCGGCGGATATACT
Organism: Motiliproteus sp.; assembly: GCA_041555595.1. Taxonomy (GTDB): domain Bacteria; phylum Pseudomonadota; class Gammaproteobacteria; order Pseudomonadales; family Balneatricaceae; genus Motiliproteus. Next base: position 3,327 of record JBFFKD010000143.1, on the reverse strand, counting down.
CGACCGGTGCCAACTCAGATTGAGCCCGGCTGATTTCGATGTAATAGCCATGAACCCTGTTGTAACCGACCTTAAGGGTGGCGATTCCGGTGCGCTCCTTTTCACGTTGTTCAAGATCAAGAAGATAGCCGCCGGCGTTTTCGCTCAGTGCGCGCAACTCGTCGAGTTCACTGTCGTAACCTTCGGCGATAACGCCTCCGTCACGGATAATCACCGGCGGGTTCTCTTTGATCGCCCGTTCAAGCAGTTGTTGCAACTGCGGGAATTCGGCGATGGTCGTGGCCAGCGTGGCGGCTAGAGGTGATTCCAGTGGCGCAAGTTGTTGCTGTAGCTGGGGGAGGCAAACTAGTGCTAGTTTTAGCCGTTCCAGGTCGCGGGGGCGAGCCGAGCGTAGTGCAACGCGAGCCAGGATTCGTTCAACATCGCCTATCTGTTTTAGTACTTCATGTAACCCTTCGAAACGATAGTCATCGATTAGACAGCTGATGCAGAATTGGCGCTGACGGATCGTCTCCAGTTCTCGGAGCGGGCGATGCAGCCAGCGTCGCAGTAGCCGGCCGCCCATCGGTGTGGCAGTACGGTCAAGTACCGAAATAAGGGTGTTGTCACTGCCGCCCATCAAGTTGGTGTCGAGTTCCAGATTACGGCGAGTAGCAGCATCCAGAATGACGCTGCGATCAAGCTGCTCGGTACTGATCGAGCGGATATGAGGCAGCGCGGTGCGCTGGGTTTCCTTGGCGTATTGCAGCAGGCAACCTGCAGCCCGGAGCGCGGTGTCGAGTGTCTCGCAGCCAAATCCGGTCAGGTCGCGCGTTTCAAATTGTTGAGTTAATAGGCGGTGGGCGGTGTCGAGTTCGAAGTTCCACGGCGGTTGACGACGCAGTCCTTTGAATCCGGTCAGCAGCTCGTCGAGGCCATCCTCTTCGTTGTAAAGCAGTTCGGCGGGTTGCAGTCGTGCCAGTTCGCTGCGCAGCGAGTCATCGCCATCAAACTCCATCACCCAGAATCGCCCTGCGCTGATATCGAGGCTGGCGATGCCAAACCGCTGCTGATCACGGGTAACGGACACTAACAGGTTGTCACGTGATTCATCGAGCAGTGCTTCATCGGTCAAGGTACCGGGGGTGACGATACGCACCACCTTGCGCTCAACCGGTCCTTTGCTGGTCGCCGGATCGCCGATCTGTTCAGCGATCGCCACCGATTGACCGGCGCGAACGATCTTAGCGATATAGTTGTCGGCGGCGTGGTAAGGGATCCCCGCCATCGGAATGGGTTCGCCCCCCGACTGACCTCGGCTGGTTAACGAAATGTCGAGAAGTTTGGATGCTTGGCGGGCATCGTCGTAGAAAAGTTCATAAAAATCGCCCATGCGGTAAAACACCAGCTGGTTCGGATGCTCGGCTTTAATGCCAAAATACTGTTGCATCATCGGGGTGTGGGAGCTGGTCTTGGGAGCTTTTTTGGTCATGTCGGTATCTGTCTGAACGGCTAAGGTGCACTCGGCTGCGGGATTGAATCAAAGCAGCTGTCAGAGGGCGTAAAAGCTAGCCATTCTACGGCATCCTGTGCCATATTTCGAAGCTCAAAATAACGCAATAGGATTGGCAGATGACAGTTCCAGCGGCGATTCAAACACTGGCAGCGGCTTTGTTGGCGCGTGGCTGGACGCTGTGCACCGCAGAATCCTGCACTGGCGGCGGGGTGGCGGCGCGCCTGACCGAGCAAGCTGGTAGTTCTGGCTGGATCGAGGGCGGGTTTATCACCTATTCCAACGCGATGAAGCAGCGATTGCTGGGTGTTGATGCACAGTTGATAGAGCAACAGGGGGCTGTCAGTCAGGCTTGTGTGGAAGCGATGGCGCAAGGCGCATTAACCAACAGTCCGGCTCAGTTGAGTGTTGCGATCAGCGGCATCGCTGGTCCGGATGGGGGCAGTCCTGAAAAGCCGGTCGGGACAGTGTGGATCGCATGGAGCCGTATCGACCATGTAACCATTAGTCGCTGCTTTAAATTTGATGGCGATCGAAAATCGGTTAGAGATCAGGCAGTTGATCAATCAATTCTAGGATTGCTGCAATTGATTGACGATTAAACGTGGTTGACGGGTTGCGTTTAAAAAAAGTTGTGAAATAATACTGTTTAGATATACAGTGTTTGTCGCAGAGCAAGTCTGCCACGGCAAATTTGTTACGAACAGCATCGCGCAATTTTTAAGATGAAGGGTATCGCAATGGACGACAACAAAAAGAAGGCTCTCTCGGCCGCTCTCAGCCAGATCGAACGCCAGTTTGGTAAAGGCGCGGTCATGCGCATGGGTGATAAACCGCGCGAGGCGATGCCGGCGGTGTCGACCGGTTCGCTTGGTTTGGATATTGCGCTGGGCATAGGCGGATTGCCGTTTGGTAGAATCTGCGAAATTTATGGCCCTGAATCATCCGGTAAAACCACCCTGACACTGCAAGTCATTGCCGAAGCGCAGAAGATGGGTAAGACCTGTGCCTTCATTGATGCCGAACATGCACTTGACCCTGTCTATGCCGAGAAGTTGGGTGTCAATCTGGATGACCTGCTGGTGTCGCAGCCTGATACCGGCGAGCAAGCGCTTGAAATTACCGATATGCTGGTGCGTTCCAATACCGTTGATGTTCTGGTTATTGATTCGGTTGCGGCACTGGTACCACGTGCCGAGATAGAAGGGGAGATGGGCGATACCCATGTTGGTCTGCAAGCGCGTCTGATGAGCCAGGCGCTGCGAAAAATCACCGGTAATGTCAAAAACTCCAATTGCCTGCTGATCTTTATCAACCAGATTCGCATGAAGATCGGTGTCATGTTCGGTTCTCCAGAAACCACCACCGGTGGTAACGCACTGAAATTCTATGCTTCTGTGCGTCTGGATATCCGTCGCACCGGTGCCGTGAAAGATAAGGACGAGGTGATCGGCAACGAAACCCGGGTCAAGGTAGTTAAGAACAAGGTATCGCCACCGTTCAAACAGGCCGAGTTCCAAATCATGTACGGCAAGGGTATCTACCACATGGGTGAGGTTATCGATCTAGGCGTGAAACAGGGCTTGGTCGATAAATCCGGTGCTTGGTACGCCTATAAAGGCAGCAAGATTGGCCAGGGTAAAGCCAATTCTGCCAAGTATCTGGAGGAGAATCCTGAGGTGGCAAAGGAGATCGAGGATCAGATCCGTGCTGAACTACTCAATATCCAGGCACCTACGGAAAAGCCAGAAAATGAGCCCGCCGGTGAGTTGGAGTTCTAATCAGGCACTAACCCGCTTGTAAGAAGTATAAAAAGCGACCTAAGGGTCGCTTGT
>JBFFKD010000142.1:0-6773 GCA_041555595.1 Motiliproteus sp. | reverse complement strand
TAGGGGTGCCTAAACAACACTCAATTTACCACCCTCGAGTGTCAAAACTCGATCAAAACCTTCAGTCAGATCTGCTCGAGCCGTCAGCATCACTAAACCACGCCCCTGCTGCTGCTGGCGGATATTGTCGAGCAGGCGTCGCTCACCCGCCGGATCAAGCCCCGCCAACGCCTCGTTGAGCACTAGTACATCGGGCTGTTTGAGCAACACCCTAGCGACCGCCAGCTTCTGCCGTTGCGCCAGCGACAGCCGCGTGCCACCGATTCCAACCGGATAATCCAGCCCGACATGGCGGATATCAGCTTGCAGCCCAAGCTGATCAACCACAGCCTGAATCAGCTTGGTAACCCGCTCTCGAGCCGATGCCTGACCGTAGGCCAACCGTCCAAACAACATGTTATCCATCAAACTCAGGCGATGATCAAATCGATCGACATCAAAAAAGTCGATCTGTAATTCGGCGTCGGGGTTGGCTTGCAACTGCTCAGCCAGTGCAAAACGCGCCTGTATAATTCGCTGTTGGACGGCGCTGTCGATCAGCCCAAGACGATGACGCGCGGGACAGAGCCGGAAGGTCAGCGCCAGAAGTTTGTGACTACTGTCATCGTCCAGCCCGGCACACTCGGGTGTCGTCTGTTTTAGCAGGAGCCGGTATTCGGGCAACTGTTCGGCACGAATAAAGCTAAACCGTTCAAACAGATCGCTGCTCTCGTCAACATCCGAAAACAGATCGACCATGATCTCGGTCAACTTACGGCCGATCACGACAAAGTCATCAAACAGCCCAACCTGTTTCAGGAAGTCATGGGTGATTGCGTTGCCAGCACTGATATCGCTATCTAGCGTCTGCTGGCTCGATCCGAACAGGATATTCTCATACACGCTCAGATTGGTGTTGTAGTGTTGCCAGTCGAATGGCTCAACAAGCCCCTGGTATTCGGGTTCCGACAGCTGCAGACGGATCACTTGCCGAGCGTCCAGCAGCCGCTGTGCCAGGGTACCGCAATGATCGATCGGTAACCGGCCTGCCAGCCCCATCTGAAACAAGTCCTGCTCTAGATCTGCGATTGTGATGACCTGATCCAGTTGCTGACGCAACCCTTGCGGGTCTTCAAGCTGCAGCCGTTTCAGGTCGATCCAGGCTCCGTCCGGATCGTCGCTACTGTTGCCAGACTGCTTGGCCGACAACACTCGTCCATGCTGTAATTGTTGCTGCTGATCCGACAGGTCCTGATCAGGCTGTTGCCGGTTTCTCAGCGGATAGAGTAGATTTTCACGGATTGAACCATTGAACAGGTGGGCACCGGCCGCTGCATAGCCGACATGCAGCCCAATTGCCGACTCCTGCAACTTGAGCATATTGGCACCGGCCAACGACAAACCTCCCTGGGTCGGCATCAGCAACCGCACCAGCAACTCACCCAGTTCCTCACGGCCGCTGCCCTCGCTACCGACAATGGCGCTATGCTGGCCAACATCCAACTCGAAGCTAAGTCGCTCGATACGGCTGCTACCCTCCTCCTCTTGGTAGCTGATCCGATTGGCCTGCCAGCCCCCTTCGCTCAGGTCCAGTTTCAGCGGTGGTGCATCCTGTAAGGTCGGATCGAGCATATTCTCAATATCAAACATCTCCACCACTTGCTCGTACTTTATTTTGACGTCTTCCTTGGTCTGGTAGTACTTAAGCAACTCTTTCCAGGGAGCGTTAAGATCCTTATAGGCAGCCAGCACCGCTACCAACGCACCCAGCGATAGCTCCCCCTGAATGACGTAATAACCACCGGCGCTATAGAAAAAAAACGGAGTCACTTGTGCCAGGAAGTTATTCAGGAATTTGATAAAGAACTTTTTCTTGTAGATCGAATAGCGGATATCGAAGATCTTGCCCAGACGGGAACTGATCTCGGCGCGCTCAAAATGCGATGTATCGTTGGCATGAACTTCTCGGATGCCGGAGATGGTGTCACCGATCCGCTCACCCAACTGACGTGCCGCCAGCACCCGCTGTTTTCCGAGCTGGTTCACCCTACGCTGCAATTTAGGGATCAGGTACATCTGCAACGGATACAGCGCCGTCGCAGCCGCTCCCAGCAACAGATCCTGATTGAAGATGAAGAACAGATAGGTCAGTAACATGCCGCCTTGAAAAGCGGGCAAGGCAAAGGCCTCGCCGATAAAACCACCGAGCGGTTCGGTTTCGGCAGTAATGACCGGAATCACCTCTCCTTGCGATAACCGCTTAAACCGTGGCAACGGAAAGCGCAGTACCCGACAGAACAGTTCGTAACGAAAGCGCCGCAACATCCGCTCACCGACCACGCCGCGATAGACATTGAGCACATATTTGATCGCGCCGTTGATCAGTACCAGCAGCAGAAACAAGCTGCACAGAATAAACAGGTAACGCACCTGATCCATCGGCCAGCCAAACAGCTCTGATGGAATATCGACCCCACCGATGGCGTTATTAATGATCAGTTTGGGCACTTCAAGCGAGAGATAAACAAACGGAAAGGAGATCAGTGTTAAGGCCAGAATCAGCAGCTGATCCTTCTTGGTGTGGCGCAATATAAACTTAAATATGGATGAATCCATCTACGCTCGAATCCTTGACGGTGAACCGCATGCTGCGACCTCGACCGATCCCGTGTTGGTGCCGGATCGGTCACGGCTTCTGACTGCAAACAATAGCTTAGACTAGCTCTATGTTATAGTCCTTCGGCTGCTATAGTCGCTGTCTCAAATTACTTTTACACCGCTACTGCCGTTAAGGAATCATTCACTTGGCTGAAACTGTCGCACTGGTCTTGAAAGGCTACCCTCGCCTGTCAGAAACCTTTATCGCTCAGGAGATCTATGAGCTGGAGAAACGCGGCCTGTCCCTGCTCATCGTGTCATTACGTCACCCGACGGATAGCAGCCGCCATCCGGTGCATAGCCAGATCAAGGCACCGCTGGTCTATCTACCCGAGTACCTGCACCAGGAACCCGGCCGGGTGTGGCGTGGTTTTTTAAGCGCCATCAAACGCCCAGGGTTTGGTAAAGCCCTGCGCAGTTGGCTGCGCGATCTGCGCCGCGATCCCAGTCGTAACCGGATTCGCCGCTTCGGCCAAGCGCTGGTATTGAGCCACGAATTACCGACCAGCGTTCGCCAACTGTATGCTCACTTCATCCATACGCCAGCCTCCGTGACCCGCTACTGCGCTCAGATCAACCAGCTGCCATGGAGCGCCTCGGCGCACGCCAAGGATATCTGGACCATTCCTGACTGGGAGATTAGCGAGAAGCTAAACGAGCTGGAATGGCTGGTGACTTGCACCCGCGCCAACACCGAGCATCTAAAAAAACTGACTCACTACCCTGATCGAATCGAGCTGGTCTACCACGGCCTCGACTTCAAGCGATTTTCTGCCAACGACCAATCCGTTACTGATCTGATCTGCGATCAAGACCAAGCTGTCCGCGATGGCCAGCAAGCGCCGGTTCGGCTGATCTCAGTCGGACGGGCGGTGCCCAAGAAAGGCTATAACCACCTGCTCAACGCATTGGCACAGCTGCCGCGAGAGCTGAAGTGGCAGTTTATCCATATTGGTGGCGGAGAGCTGTTAAACAGGCTGCAACAACAGGCCCAACAACTCGGCCTAAGCGACCGAATTCGCTGGCTCGGTGCGCTTCCGCAGGTCGACGTGCTGGAGCACTATCGTCATTCGGATCTGTTCGTTCTGGCCAGCCAGGTGATCGGCGATGGCGACCGCGATGGCTTGCCGAATGTGCTGATGGAAGCCCAAAGCCAACGCTTATGTTGCCTGTCGACCAATATCTCCGGCATTCCCGAGCTGATCAACAACGGCGAAACCGGAATGCTGGTGCCGCAACAAGATGTGACGGCGCTAAACTTAGCGTTACAGCAGTTAATCAGCCAACCGGCACTGCGCCAGCAGCTGGCAGAGGCGGGTTACCAGCGCGTCACTGAGCAGTTCTCGGTCGACCGCGGTATCGACAGCCTGGTCGATAAATTTGAACCTTTGATAGTTAACTCATAATGACTCAAGACAGTGCTAACCACACCAGCCAACAGCCGCAGTAGTCGGTCGAATCAGCCGGACACCCCTCCGGTAATCGCATTCTACGCACCGCTCAAACCACCGACCCACGCCAACCCATCGGGTGACCGGTTACTGGCGCAGTTATTTCTGCAAGCGCTGCGACAGGCCGGCTTTAGTCCCGAACTGGCGTCACGTTTTCGCAGCTACGATCGACATGGCGACCGGCAGCGGCAGTTGCGCCTCAAACAGATCGCCGAGCGGTTGGCACAGCGATTGATTCGACGCTACCAACAACTACCGGTCAGTCAACGTCCCCAGCTCTGGTTGAGCTACCACCTGTACCATAAGGCACCGGATTGGATCGGCCCGATTGTGTGCCGGGCTCTGTCGATCCCCTACGTTGTCGCTGAGGCCTCTTACGCCCACAAGCAGCAATCTGGCCCTTGGCAGCTCGGTTTGAGCGCCAGCGTCGAGGCGTTGCAACAAGCCGCCTTGATACTCTGTCTCAACCCCGCTGACCGGGCCGGCATCGAGCAGTGCCGAACCAACCCACCGCTGCAACCGCTGGCCCCGTTTCTGGATCTAACTCCGTTTAACAAAGCACTCGCAACAGCAACAACGCCTCAAGCTAGCCGGCAACGACTGGCACAACAGTATTCACTCGATCCCGCCCTACCCTGGCTGATCTGCGTGGCGATGATGCGACCCGGTGATAAGTTGCTGTCATACCGTCTGCTAGCGCAATCGCTGCAACAGTTGTCGCATTCACGCTGGCAGTTGATCATCGTCGGTGATGGCAGCGCCCGGGCCGACGTCGAGGCCGCATTCAAGCCCTTAGCTGACCAGACCTGCTTTACCGGGCGGTTGGCAGCCGATGCGATCAGGCCTCTATTGCGAGCCAGTGATCTGTACCTGTGGCCGGCAGTCAACGAAGCCTTTGGCATGGCGCTGCTGGAAGCACAGGCTGCTGGCACTCCTGTGCTAGCAGGTGATGAGGGCGGCGTCAGCAGCGTAGTCACTGACGCTCACAGCGGTTGGCTGGTTGCACCCCGCGATAGCAGCGCCTTTGCAGCTAAACTGGAGCAGCTGCTCAACCCGACTCAGACGCTCTTAATAAACGCAGGCATCAGCGCCAGAACTCAGATCGAGCAGCGGCATAGTCTAGCGGCGACCGGGCAACGCCTGCGAAAATTGCTACTACCGCTGATCGACCAACAGCCCAATCATCATTGAGATACCGCCACCAACCATGATTGAATTGTTACTACTACGTCATGCCGCCACCAGCTGGAACGCCGATAAACGGCTGCAGGGGCGGCGCGATATTGCACTCAGCCAAGCAGGTCGAGACAGCTTGCTCGGGCGCTCAATACCAACCACGCTACTGCCGCGCCGCTGGTATTGCAGCCCGCTACAGCGCTGTCGCCAAACCGCAACCCTGCTCGGTATTGAACCGATTGAGGCCTGTAGCGCTTGGATAGAGATGGACTGGGGCCAATGGGAGGGACAGCGAATCAGCCAACTACGCCTCGACAATCCCGAACTGTTGGCGCGACAGGAGGCCCGGGGGCTGGATATGACGCCCACCGACGGCGAATCACCGCGCCAGGTTCGACAACGGCTGATGCAGTGGCTAAGTGAGCAGGATAACGGAACCGAGCAGAAGTTCGGGATCGTCTGCCACAAAGGGGTCATTCGCGCGTTATTGAGCCAGGCTCTAGATTGGGATATGACCGATAAATGCCCAGTTAAGATCGACTGGCAACAGGCGCTGCTGTTCGAATGGACTCCAACCGAGAACCTGAAGCTCAAGCGCTATAATCTTCCACTACAAGTCGGTTAACTGCCGTCGAGAAAACACTGTCGTGCTGTTAACCAGCGTACCGGTCGGTCAGCCATAAATTGGAGCAGTTGCTGACAAAACAGCCAACAACCCTCATCGTGGGCCAAATGGTGGGTCATCAAGCCGGTCACCTCGTTGCTATCGACCACCCCCTGCCGACGCTGCTGAAGGTGCTTAATGAGCTGCCCCAGCACCACCGAATCACCGGCAAAACCACGCCCCTGCTTCCAGTTAATCAGATCGATATGAACATTGTTAACCGCCACTCCCGCTCGATCAGGTTGAGCACGAGGCCCCAGCGTTGATAACCCACTGGTTCCAATCGTTGACAGCCGATCGGCCAAGGTATCGCTCAGCCGATTCCATGGTGGCACCAGCACCCTGATAAACCGCTCACCCAATAACCGTTCGAGCTGCTGCTGCCCCCGCTCTAGCTCAACTAGCATCTCGGCTAACGAGCGGTCATCACCGAGCTCGCAATTGCGCTCGCCAGCTTGGGCGTGGCTGATATGTTGATAGCCATGCTGCAAAGCGGTCAGGTTGGGGGTCGACTCGAACAGCGGTAACATCGAGCGATCGGCACCGGATGGGATCACCGCCAAACTCAATGGCACCGTAAAGCGCTGGCTTAGCCCACACAACCGATCCAGCGCAGCGCTGCGCTGCCGAGCATCGTCATCGCGCCACCACAGGGTCGGCGTCAAACCTTGCTGATGCCAAGCCTGCAGTTCGTCGGCGAGTTGTTGCCAGGGATCGTTCATCAGAATTCAGTCGCATCGTTTGGCTGTTCTGTTAATAGTTGCTTCAGGATCTGAGCCGAATGGGCAGCACCGTTGCAGTCAAGCTGCAACAGGTCAGCACTCGGAGCTTTCAGTGCAACCGAT
>JBFFKD010000141.1:0-6775 GCA_041555595.1 Motiliproteus sp. | reverse complement strand
CTCACGAATACCCACCATGATCTTGCCATCGACGAAGGCGCTATCGGGCGCGTTATGCAGATCAAGCTGAATACCTCGGTGCTTCTGGCTGATCTGTATATCAAAGTTGCTGAATCGCTCCATCACCTCGCGGGTATCATCCATCTCGCTGCCGCAGTTTAAAACCGCCAGCGCACACTTTCGGAACAACTGGTAGAGCCCGGTGTTACTGGTGTCCTTGAGCCGAGCGATCTCATATTGGGATAAGGTATCGAGTTCATTAATCGGGGTAACACTGGTGGTAACACCTACATAAGAATCCATAAACACTCCAGTGACGACAAAAGCGTCTGCTAATCGGATAACTCTAACAGCGCTTTAATAACAAAGATGAAAAATTAAAGTTTTGCAAAACAACAGCTTGAATAAAGCTTATGTCAAAACCATGACAAGGTCGCAATCCCCGTCGAATAAAAAACCATATGGCCTTACTTAGCATAACAATTGAATCGCTTTGTTACGCTGCCGGTTGAAGACCAGAATCGCAATCACGACTACCGCCAGTAGCGGCAGCATCGCCTGGTTGACCAATTGCCAGCCAAACAGGTTCTGCAACGCACCTGCAAAAAAACTAGCCAACATTACCGACATCGACACCAGCATATCGTTGATCCCTTGCACCCGCGCCTTCTCAGCCGGTTGATAGGCTTCAGTCACCAAACTGGTCGAGCCAATAAACAGCAGATTCCAGCCCACCCCTAGCAGCAACAAAGCCCCCGAGAAATGCAGCTGACTGATCCCCTGCAAGTTGATCAGGATACAGGCTAACATCAGCATCGCCCCCGATAACATGACCGGAATCACCCCGAACCGGTTGATTAGCCGTGCCGTCAGAAACGACGGCGCAAACATACCCACGACATGCCACTGGATCACCCCTGCGGTAGTGGGGAAGTCAAACCCGCAACCGGTCATCGCCAATGGTGTGGCATTCATAATTAACGCCATCACCGCATAGGCTACTAGCGATCCCAACACCGCCAACATAAACACCGGTTGCCGGATGATCTGTGTTAACGGGCGCTGCGCACCGCTTATCTCCTCCTGCGTGGCAGCGGGAATCCGCACCCTGCTCAGCGCTATCAGCGCCAACAGATACAAGCCAATCAAACCAAGAAAGCTGCCGCCATATAATGTGTGCGGTAACCAGTCCCGGCTCCAAATCGCCAGATTAGGGCCAACCAAGGCAGCAAACAAACCACCGCTCATCACCAACCCGATGGCGCGATTTTTAGCGTCACTGTCGGATGCGTCCACCGCCGCAAACCGGTACAACTGACTGATGCCGATACAAGCACCAATCAGACCGGTACCCACACAAAAAAGCGCTAAGACGTGATACTGCAGCGCCGCCAGACAGACCAGCGCACCACAAATACCGATCAGATTAGCCAACACAAAACCACCACGGCGACCGATCCGTTTCATCAGCAACGACACCGGTAACGTCGCGATCATCATGCCGCCAAACTGGACCGCTACAGGCAGTGTCGCCAGCATGGGATCGGGTGAGAGCAGATTGCCGATCAGCGCCGTGACCGAAACAAGCAACACATTCCCCGTCACCAACAACGCCTGACAGATCGCCAGTAACGCTACATTACGGTTAATCAGGACAGCGCGGATCCATCGCTGCATCATCCCTGCCCTAGCAGTAACTGCTCAACAAACTGTGGCACGACTTCGCTGGCAGGACCATAGTACTGCTCGTCAAAAACCGACTCCTGTCGGGACGGTTCCAAATTCAGCTCTACCGTGTGCGCACCGGCCGCCAGCGCTACCTGCACAAAGCCGTTAGCCGGATAAACCGTGCCAGAGGTGCCGATCGAAACAAACAGATCACACCTCTCCAACGCATCATAGATCTGATCCATCGCCATCGGCATCTCGCCGAACCAGACAATATCCGGGCGCAAGGTACCGGCTTGATCACAGCATGGGCACAGGCTTTCCAGAGTCATATCAGTACTGATGGGATGGGTCTGTTGGCTGCGAACGCAGCGCGATCGCATCAGCTCGCCGTGCATATGGATCAACCGTGTCGAACCCGCCTGTTCATGCAGATTATCAACATTCTGGGTCACCAACAGAAACTCGCCATCAAACTGTGCCTCTAGCTGAGCCAGCGCCCGGTGGGCTGGATTGGGGCTTGTCTTAGGATGAACTAATTGCTGTCGACGCATGTTGTAAAACCGATGTACCCGTTCCGGGTTGCGGGCGAAACCTTCGGGCGTGGCAACGTCCTCGATCCGATGCTCCTCCCACAAGCCATCACTGGCGCGGAAAGTCTTCAAACCCGACTCGGCGGAGATTCCGGCACCGGTCAGCACTACCATGGATCGAAAAACAGCCATTACTAATCTCCTGATTTTGAAGATCAAATTTGAAGGTCGTCAAGCAAGAATAATGCAGGTACGATAGTTGGTAACCCCGGCAAAGGAAACCCATGGGTAACCTTAGTTAAGGGGCGGATTCTCGCATAAGGAGACCTACAGATGCGCTCATCCAAGCTGTACATCCTCGATACCAACGTACTGCTCCACGACCCCAACTGCCTGACTGAGTTTAAAGAGCAGGATATCTCCATCCCGATGACGGTGCTCGAAGAACTCGATAGCATCAAAGATCGCAAGAAAAGCGTCGCTCAGGAAGCCCGCATCGCGATCCGCGCAATCGACCGAATCCTCAGCAAAGCCAAAACACCGGAAGAGATATCCGGCGGCGTTAAGATCAGCCTGCCAACCCCCAATCCCGATCTAAAGTTAGGCAAACTCTCGATCTTCCCCGATCACGAACTCTCCATGCGCAAAGGTTTTTTACCCGACCACAGTAACAACGACAATCACATCATTAATGCCGCGCTACACCTGCAATCGATCTATCAGGATCGCCAGGTCATCCTGGTCACCAAAGATATCAACATGCGGCTCAAAGCACTCGGCGCTGGACTCAAACGGGTGGAAGACTACCGCACCGACCAGTTAATCTCCGATCTCGACCTGTTGACCGCCGGTTACCATAAATTCGACGGCAACTTTTGGGATACGGTCAGCGAGGTTAACAGCGAACAACGCGACGGCCACACCTACCACCGCATCAGTCGCGAGCTACTGCCTGAAACGTTTCTAAACGAGTATATCTACGATGATGACGGTTTTGCCGGTCGGGTCGAAGAGGTCAGCGAGACCGAGGTAACACTGCTCGATATCAACCAACGCTTTCTGATGGATCAAGAAAACTGGGGGATCAAGCCTCTCGACCTGCCGCAAAGCTTGGCGATCGATGCCTTGACCGATCCCGATATCGACCTGTGTATCATCAATGGCGCCGCTGGATCGGGCAAGACACTGCTAGCGTTGGCTGCCTGCCTAGAGCAGGTGATTGAACAAAAGCGTTATAACAAAATTATCGTGACCCGCAGTACCCCACCCTTGGCCGAAGATATCGGTTTCCTACCCGGCACCGAAGAGGAGAAGATGACCCCCTGGCTCAGCGCGATTCAAGATAACCTGGAGGCGATGCACGAAGGCGATGAACAACCCGGTAGCAGCATCAAGTACACCATCGAGAAAGCCAACATTCAGTTCAAATCATTGAACTTTATCCGTGGCCGTTCGATCCAGGATGCCCTAGTGTTGATCGATGAGGCACAAAACCTTACCCCATCACAGCTCAAAACGATCCTGACCCGTTGCGGCAAAGGCACCAAGATGATCTGTTTGGGCAACTTGGCACAGATCGACTCCAACTATCTAACCCCGCTAACCTCAGGATTGACCTATATCGTCGAGCGCTTCAAGGATTACGAAGGTTGCGCCACTATCCATCTAGAGAGCGTGGTTCGTAGTGCATTGGCCGAATACGCCGAAAGCAACCTGTAACAAAGCAAACGCCTCCAACCACAAATTGATCGGATCAATTACGGTCCGGTTGATTTGTATCAACAAAGATTGCACCGCCTTGAAGCCATTCTCGATATACTTTGAGATTGACTTGTTAAGCTTACTGCCTGCGCATGCTTGGTTAAATGATGGCGGTACAAACGATTTTTTTTCAGATAGCGGTTAGATAAAAACGATGATCCACAGCCGTTCACTAAAAGGTTTTTTGGTCCGCATCTCGCTGGTGCTGACCCTGCTCGGCTTTATCGCCGCCTACTGGGCTGCTAGCCAAGCCTACAACAGTGGTGTTCGCGCTACCGCTATCAACGTCTCCAATCAGTTGGCGTTAAACACCTTCAACTCAATGTTTCAGCTGATGCGCCAAGGTTGGACCCGCGAACAGCTCGAAGACTTTATCGCTCAGTTAGATAGCACCAACGACGACGACAGCCACAGCATTACCATCTTCCGTGGCGAAAACGTTACAGCCCTGTTTGGCGAGATTGAACAACCACCGATCGATGCCTTTAACCGTATCACCATCGATAGTCGCAGCTCACATTATCTGCTGGAAGGAAGCCAACTGCGCTTCAGCTACCCACTGTTAGCCCGCGATGAGTGCGTGATCTGCCACAGCAACATCAGCACAGGCGATGTCCTCGGAGTGATAGAGGTGAATCAGAGTCTGGACTCGATGATGTCGCATGTGCAGAGCGACCTACTGACCCGGCTAGCCTACTTATCGCCGGTCCCACTGATACTGGTATTTTTGGTGGTGTTCTATATCAACCGTCGAGTTCAGGGGGCGATAACCAAACTCAAGCAACGGATCGAATCGGTCAACAACATCTCTGACCTCAACAAGATCGACTTTAGCGATTCAGAATTCGGCTTTAGCGAGCTGAATCAGGTCGGCCAACAGGTCGAAAACCTGACCCACCGGATGCGTAGCTTCGCAGTCGACCGCGAGTTACTCGAATTTGAAATCCGGCTACTGGAAAAATTCGTCATCACCTCCGAAGTCGTGAAGGACTGGCGAGAATACGTCAACATCCTATTAACCGACATCAACAGCGTAATGACTGCCTACAACCTGTTCTCGATCTTTAAGGTCGACGAAGAGATGTTTGACTTAGAAGTGTTCTGGCACGGACCGCCCACCGACAAAACCAAGGCGATGATGGAACAGGAGATTCGTAAAGCGTTGGCAGCAACCAGTTGGTTTGGCGACCTACAACTACTTGAGATCAATCACAGCATTGCCAACCGTGCCCAAGCACCGGTCGAACTGGATCTTGACGATATAAAGCTGCAGACCAAATCGCTATTCCTCGAAGCGCCAAAAATCGGCGGGATCGTCGGGATCGGGGTTCATGTCGATATTAGCCAGGATGAGAGCCGTCGGTTGGTGATGGAGAGCATCCTATCCACCTTGATGAACGTGGTTGGTTCGGTCAAAGCGATCTACAAATATACCCAGGATCTTGAATACTACGCCACCCGCGACCCGCTGACCGACCTGCATAATCAGCGAGTGTTTTGGGAGATGCTCAACTACGAACTGTTGCGCGCTCGCCGTCATGAGTATTCATTTGGTTTGCTGGTGATCGATCTGGATAATTTCAAGTCAGTCAACGACAACTTCGGCCATAGCTTCGGTGACCGTTACCTTCAAGAAGTTGCCAAAACTATCCGCGAAGCACTCCGCGCCGGGGATATGCTGGCTCGATACGGTGGTGATGAGTTTACGGTTATCTTGCCCGAAGCCGGATTGGAACAAGTCCAAGTGATCGCCAAACGGATTCTTCAGGGGATGAAGGACCTCGATATGAAGTCGCCCAGTGGCGATGAACTCGAGAGCGGCATGTCCATTGGCGTTGGCATCTACCCCGAGCATGCGTCCAGCAGCAAAGACCTGTTCATGTTCGCCGA
Organism: Motiliproteus sp.; assembly: GCA_041555595.1. Lineage (GTDB taxonomy): Bacteria > Pseudomonadota > Gammaproteobacteria > Pseudomonadales > Balneatricaceae > Motiliproteus. The sequence goes on along the minus strand of JBFFKD010000141.1, from coordinate 923 downwards.
CAACATGATGTACAAGGCCAAGGGGATGGGTAAAAACCAGATCTACATCCCCTCCGAACATGATGTTATCGATGTCTTTAAAGATATCAGCGAAAAGAGCCTAATCATCACCAAAGCGATCAAAGAGAAACGAATCACTCCATTCTTCCAACCCATGCTACAGATGGGCAGCGGCGGTCCTGAGGCGGTCGAAGTACTTAGCCGCATCGTACTGGATGATAACAGCATCATGGGGGCACATGAGTTTATCGAGATCGCCGAAAGCATGGGCGTAATCCACAACCTCGACTTCGTGGTAATGGAGAAAGCGTTCGAACAGGTCAACAAAGAGAACTATTCAGGACTGATCTTCCTCAACATGTCACCCCGATCACTGGTGTTAAGCGAGTTCATCCCGCAGGTGAAACGGTTGACCGAAGAAGCTGGGATCAAGCCAGAACGAGTGGTATTTGAGATCACCGAGCGCGATACGGTCAAGAACATGACCATGCTGCAAAAATTCGTTAGCGACCTGAAATCCGAAGGGTTTCTGTTGGCGATCGACGATTTTGGTTCTGGTTTCTCATCGTTCCAATACCTCAAACACTTCCCGGTCGACTTCGTTAAAATCGAAGGCGAGTTTATCGCCAACATGGTCAATGATTATAAGGACAACGCCGTAGTACGCTCGATTGCCAGCCTGGCGCATGAACTCAACGCTAAAACGATCGCTGAATATGTCGAGAGCGCTTTCAAGGGGATTTTAGAATGAGCTACAATTATGATCTTCACAACACCATAAATCTCCACGTAGAAGGCCGAATTTCGAAGCTGGATGCTCGGCGCCAAGGTGCAACGGCCCGAGTCATTCTGCAACGGCTGGAAGTTCGCCCTGGCTTGATTCTGGCAGACGAAGTGGGCATGGGGAAAACCTTTGTTGCGTT
>JBFFKD010000140.1:0-6780 GCA_041555595.1 Motiliproteus sp. | reverse complement strand
ATCGATGAGCGGATCAAATTAAATCATTTCGCGTTGTGTTCCAGTGCTGCCTTAACGAAACCGGAGAACAGACCGTGACCGTCGCGTGGGGTCGAGGTAAATTCTGGGTGGAACTGGCAAGCAACAAACCAAGGATGATCGGGCACTTCAACCACCTCAACCAGAGAACCGTCCATCGAACGCCCGGAGATACGCAGACCCGCTTTCTCCAGCTGTTCGATGTAGTTGTTGTTCACCTCAAAACGATGACGATGACGTTCCAGCACAACCTCTTTACCGTAACACTGGGCCGCAGTCGAGTTGGCTTCAAGGCGGCACTCCTGAGCGCCTAAACGCATTGTTCCACCCAGGTCGGCATCCTCATCACGAGTTTCGACATCACCCTCTGCGGTGGTCCACTCGGTTATCAGCCCCACTACCGGGTGTTCGGCCTGCTGAACAAACTCGGTGCTGTTAGCTCCGGACAGTCCAGCCACATTACGGGCGAACTCAATCACCGATACCTGCATACCCAGGCAGATCCCCAGGTAAGGAATTTTGTTCTCACGAGCATAACGAACCGTCTCGATCTTACCTTCGACACCACGCTCACCAAAGCCACCAGGAACCAAGATCGCATCGACATCTTCCAATGCTCCGGTACCCTTGCGCTCAATCTCTTCGGAATCGATATATTTCAGATTAACCTTGGCCCGATTCTTAATCCCGGCGTGGGTCATCGCCTCGATCAGCGACTTGTAGGCGTCGAGCAACTCCATGTACTTACCGACCATGGCGATAGTCACTTCACGATGCGGATTCAGCTTGGCATCGACCACATCATCCCACTCGGTCAGGTCGGCCTCACCGCACTCTAACCGGAACTTGTCGACAACGATTTCGTCCAGCCCCTGCTCATGCAGCATCCGCGGAATGCGATAGATAGTATTAGCATCTTCCAACGCAATAACGGCACGCTCTTCGACGTTGGTGAACAGCGACAATTTACGACGCGAGTCCGCAGGAATTTCATGATCGGAACGGCAAACCAGGATATCAGGCTGAATACCGATCGAGCGCAGCTCCTTGACAGAATGCTGCGCTGGCTTGGTCTTGGTTTCACCGGCGGTGGCGATATAGGGCACCAATACCAGATGCATAAACAGCGCTCGCTGGCTGCCCAACTCGACCTTAAGCTGACGCACCGCTTCCATAAACGGTAACGACTCGATGTCACCAACGGTACCGCCGATCTCGACCAATGCGATATCGGCATCACCGGCGCCTTCGATCACGCGACGCTTAATCTCGTCGGTGATATGCGGAATCACCTGCACAGTACCGCCGAGGTAGTCGCCCCGACGCTCTTTACGCAACACATCTTCGTACACCCGTCCCGAAGTAAAGTTGTTACGCTGGGTCATGGTGGTGCGGATAAAGCGCTCGTAATGGCCTAGATCCAGATCGGTCTCGGCACCATCTTCGGTCACAAATACCTCACCGTGCTGAAACGGGCTCATGGTGCCCGGATCGACGTTGATGTACGGATCCAACTTCAGCATGGTGACTTTAAGACCGCGAGCTTCAAGAATTGCGGCCAATGATGCGGAGGCGATGCCTTTACCTAAGGAAGACACAACGCCGCCCGTGACGAAGATATAATGCGTCATTCGGAACCTGTCAGCAGATGTAGAAACAATAACTTTGGGGGGAGATGCGGAGCACCTCGAGATGGGGCTACAGACTAGCAGATCAGCTCGCGCTCGACAATCAGAATTCACCCTCACGGACTGCTGACATCGGACGCCAACTGAGCCGAATTCCAACCTGCTCCGGCAATGCTTGATAGCCTTCGGCAACCCAAAGACCCGCGATAGCAACCAGCGTATCGTCTAGGTAGATTAACGGCAGTTGTGACCTCAGCCAAGGCGGCATCCGATGTTGTTGCAACAGTTTTTTTAACGACCGACTACCCTCGCGCCCCGGTAAGCGAATCCGCTCACCACCCTGGCGCAATCGAACCTGAAGACACCCTGAGCGTGGCAACAACAGCCCCTCGCCCGGCGTCGCGACTGCTTGCAATATCCCCCCGGCAAACGATAGCTGACCACTGCCATCCGCTGCCAGCTGCCACTCCCGCTCAACATCTGCCGCCGGCAGCTCAGCATCAACCAACAAGTAGATCACACCATCGAAACGTCTTAGCTGCCATCGACCCAACCGCAGCAACGGCTGAGCATCATGGCGCGCGTTAGCCAGCTGATGCCACAACTGCTGCAAGCTGTGCTCATCGGGCAGCAACTGAGCCTGCTGATGCAACCAGTAGCGCAGCACATTTGAACGCCGATGATCAGGCAACCGTGATAGCGCCGCAACAACCAAACCATCGCCCGCCATCGCGCCAGCATTCAAACAACTTTTAATATCGATAGCTGCCAAGTCCTGGATCAAGCGCTGTGCATCGGCACTGTTGTCGGCACTACGATTAAGGGATGCGACCGCCGTCGGCCAACGCTCAACCAGACGCGGTAAAATAGTGGCTCGTAGGTAATTTCTATCGTGGACGGTATCAACATTGCTCGGGTCGTCGACCCAACATAATCGCTGCTGCTCAGCATAAGCCTGCAACTGAATTCTAGAGCAGGACAACAACGGTCGCAGCAGCCGGCCCTGCCCCAACATTCGCTCGGCTGGGATCGCCGCCAGCCCCCGCACCCCACTGCCCCGCATCAAACGCAGCAACAGGGTCTCGGCTTGATCATCGGCATGATGCCCCTGCAACAGCAGGTCACCCTCACCAACCAGCGACTCAAAGACCCGGTAACGTGCTTGCCGGGCTCGATTCTCCAGACTACCCGTACCGTCGATCACTACCCGATGAACCTGTAACTCGACGCCCAGCCCCTGGCAGATCGTTTGACAATGCTCTGCCCAAATATCCGCAGCCGGATCAAGACCATGATGGATGTGCACTGCACGCAGTCGACCCGCGGCATTGAGCCCCGAATCGACCGCCAACCGGAGCAATACATGCGAGTCCATTCCGCCGCTGTAGGCGATCCAAACCTGCGCTTGAGCACAAAGCCCTATCCGGGCTAATTGATCATTCAGGTAGGCAGAAGAAGGTGTCATAACTTGCAGTCACGCCGAGCGACGCATCGATAAAGCGAATAAAAAGGGCACCCGAAGGTGCCCTAGTCGTGTCAGCTGATGCCGAACGACATCAAGCGCTGATAGCGTCGCTGCAACAGTTCGTCGGTATCCATCGCTTCCAGCTGGTCCAGAGTCGTCAGTAGCTTTGTTTTCAACGACGCGGCCATCAATTCCCGGTCGCGGTGTGCGCCACCTAATGGCTCTTTAACGATCTGATCGACCAGACCCAGCTCGTGTAGACGTTCAGAGGTAATTCCCATCGCCTTAGCAGCATCAGAAGCGCGATCGGCACTCTTCCATAGAATCGACGCACAACCCTCTGGAGAGATCACTGAGTAGGTAGAGTACTGCAGCATCATCAGTGTATCGCAAACGCCAATCGCCAAGGCGCCACCTGACCCCCCTTCACCCACAACTGTCGAGATGATCGGCGTCTTGAGCCGAGACATAACAGCAAGGTTGTAAGCAATAGCCTCGCTCTGGCCCCGCTCTTCAGCGTCAATCCCCGGGTAGGCACCAGGGGTGTCGATAAAGGTCATGATCGGCATCTTGAACCGTTCGGCCATCTCCATCAAGCGCAATGCTTTACGGTAACCTTCAGGACGCGGCATGCCGAAGTTACGCTTCACTTTCTCTTTGACTGAGCGCCCCTTCTGATGACCAATAACCATCACCGAGCGGTCATCAATACGAGCAATACCACCCACCATCGCATAATCATCGGCGAAATGACGATCGCCGTGCAGCTCGTCAAAATCATCAAAGATCAACTCGGCGTAATCAAGCGTATAAGGGCGCTTAGGGTGACGGGCGATCTGGGCCACATCCCAGGCCGACAGATCATCAAAGATCTTCTCGGTCAGCTCCACACTCTTCTGTTCCAACTTGCCAATTTCATCGCCGATATTTAGGTCGCTGCCCTGACCAACCATGCGTAGCTCTTCGATCTTAGCCTGTAACTCGGCAATCGGCTGCTCAAAATCAAGATAATTCGGGTTCATAAGTGTCGCTTCTGTATCTGTGTCTCGCACACCCCTGCATAGCAGAAAAGGAGACGGTCAAAAAAATAACGGCAAGTTTACCTTGCGACTAACGCTTTAGCTACTAACTGACGGTATAGCGGCTAGTGAACAGTCTGAACAACAGGCCCTCAATAGAGTAGCCGTACTTCGGTCTTTCCATACAAGCGCTTAAGATCCAACAACAACTCGTCAGTGACCTCAACCCGCCACCCCTCTCCCAGCATCAGATCGGCTAAGGCATCATCGCGCTGATAACGAATTTTTACCGGTACGCCTTCATCTCGCTGGTGCATTTTCAACCATGTGGATAATTGCTGCTGCAGCTTATTGTCACGTTGATTGATAGCGACCTGCAGCGCCTGGGCATAACACCGCCGGGCTTCAGGGATCGCCATCACCCGACTACAACGCACCTTCATCTGGTCCTTATAGTCATCGAAGGAGACCTCTCCTTCAAACACCAACACCTGATCTTTGACGATCAGATCACGATGCTGATCGTACAGCTCGCCGAACAACACCACCTCTAAGCGTGCACTTCGATCGTCCAGCGTGACGATCGCCAGCGTATCACCCCGTTTGGTTTTCACCAGCCGCAAATCTATAACCAGTCCAGCCATCTTCTGCTGTACACCGCGCGACGGTTTTAGCTCAACCAACCGATGACTCACGAATTGCCGCAGCTCTTTCTCATACTCATCGATCGGATGGCCGGTGACATACAGGCCCAGCGTTTCTTTCTCACCAGTGAGTCGCTGCTTATCCGACCACTCTTCGATACCACCATACGGCTGGTATGGGTCATCAGCACCTTCGTGCGCTATCGAGACATCGCCAAAGAGATCAAATACACCACTATCCTGATTACGCGCCTTCTGGTCAGCCGCCTTCACAGCATCAGGAATCGCGGCCATCAATACCGCCCGATTCGGGCCGATATGATCAAGCGCTCCACAGCGTACCAGCGCCTCCAACACCCTCTTATTGATGTTAGCGCCGCCGACCCGCTCGCAAAAATCGAACAGATCGGTGAAACAACCTCCGTCTTCACGCGCCCTGACGATCGCCTCAATCGGACCCTCGCCAACCCCCTTAACAGCACCGAGACCATAAACTATCTCGCCAGCATCGTTGACGGTAAACATAAACTCGCCGCTATTAACGTCAGGAAGCACCAACTGAAGCTTCATCGTCCGGCATTCTTCGATGAAAATAACAACCTTGTCGGTAGTCTGCATATCCGACGACATCACAGCAGCCATGAACGGCGCCGGGTAATGATGCTTTAACCAGGCGGTCTGATATGACACTAATGCGTAAGCAGCCGAGTGAGATTTGTTAAAGCCGTAGCCAGCAAACTTCTCTACCAAATCGAAGATGTTACCAGCCAGATCAGCATCGATATTGTTATCTTTGCAACCCTCCAGGAAACCCACTCGCTGCTTCGCCATCTCCTCAGGCTTCTTCTTACCCATCGCTCGCCGAAGCATGTCGGCACCACCTAGCGAGTAGCCGGCCATGACCTGAGCGATCTGCATGACCTGCTCCTGGTACAGCACAACACCATAGGTCGGCTCGAGCACAGGCTGCAGCGGCATATATTCGTAATCAGGGTGTGGAAATGACAGCTTAGCCCGGCCGTGCTTTCGGTTGATAAAGTCATCAACCATGCCCGATTGCAACGGCCCCGGACGGAAGAGAGCCACCAGTGCGATAATATCTTCGAATCGACTCGGCAGTAGCCGCTTCATCAGATCTTTCATACCACTCGATTCAAGCTGGAATACGGCGGTGGTATCGCCACGCTTGAGCATCTCGTAAACGCGCGGATCCTCTAGTTCGATGGTGGTGATATCAAGTGGTGTCTCATCAGTTTTACTCTGTTGACGATGAATCGTCTTCAGGGCCCAATCGATGATGGTCAGGGTTCGCAGCCCCAAGAAGTCGAACTTAACCAAACCCGCCGCTTCAACATCGTTCTTATCGAACTGGGTCACCAAGCCGCCACCAAACTCATCGCAGAATAACGGCGAGAAGTCAGTCAACCGGGTCGGAGAGATCACCACTCCACCAGCATGTTTGCCGACCCCGCGGGTCACGCCCTCTAGCTGCAACGCCATCTCCCAGATCTCTTGGGCTTCGTCGCTGACATTGAGAAAATCGACTAATGCGGGTTCCTGCTCTTTAGCTTTGCCTAGCGTCATACCGACTTCGAACGGAATCAGTTTTGAAAGCTTATCAGCCAGACCGAATGACTTACCTTGTACTCGAGCCACATCGCGAACCACCGCTTTGGCAGCCATCGTCCCGAAGGTGATAATCTGGGAAACCGCATCACGACCGTAGGTATCGGCAACATAGCTGATAACACGGTCACGACCATCCATACAAAAATCGATATCGAAATCGGGCATAGACACCCGCTCAGGATTTAGAAATCGCTCGAACAGCAGGTCATACTCAAGCGGATCAAGGTCGGTAATCTCCTGCACATAGGCCACTAATGATCCAGCACCCGAACCTCGACCAGGCCCTACCGGTACACCATTATTCTTGGACCATTTAATAAAGTCCATTACGATCAGGAAATAGCCAGGAAAGCCCATCTCGATGATGATTTTTAATT
>JBFFKD010000139.1:0-6805 GCA_041555595.1 Motiliproteus sp. | reverse complement strand
AGCTAGTTGAACTGCTACTGAATTGTCCAACAGGTAGGTCGTTTGACCTGCCTGTCGGGACTGCAGAACTTACAGGCTTGGCAGCAGCTGTGGTGGCATATACGAGTTGTACTCGCCTTGCTGGATTAGCTCTTGAGCTGCCTGAATATCGGGAGCGAAGTAGCGATCTTTATCGTAAAAATTCACTTCCTGACGTAATCGTGCCTTAGCCTGTTCCAGTACGCTGGAGCACTTGAGTGGTGCCCGGAAATCGATGCCCTGACATGCGGCCAGAAGCTCGACTGCCAGGATTCCGGCAACGTTCTCGGCCATGTCGCCTAACCGGCGGGCGGCGAAAGTCGCCATCGATACATGGTCTTCCTGGTTGGCAGAGGTCGGCAGGCTATCAACTGAGGCCGGGTGTGCGAGAGATTTGTTCTCGCTTGCCAGCGCTGCAGAGGTGACCTGGGCGATCATAAAGCCGGAGTTGAGACCGCCGTTGTCCACTAGGAATGGCGGTAGTTGGCTCAGGTTACTGTCGATCAGTAGTGCCATTCTGCGTTCGGATAGGGATCCGATTTCGGCCAGCGCAAGTGCCAGGTTATCAGCTGCCATCGCCACTGGCTCGGCGTGGAAGTTGCCACCGGAGATAATGTCTCCGACTTCGGTGAATACCAGCGGGTTATCCGATACTGCGTTTGATTCAACCAGTAGGGTGCGTGAAGCATTACGGATTTGATCCAGACAAGCCCCCATCACCTGTGGTTGGCAGCGCAGAGAATAGGGGTCTTGTACCGACTCACAGTTGCTGTGTGAATCTTCGATCTGGCTGTGGTCGAGTAGGGTGCGGTAAGCGGCAGCTACATCGATCTGGCATTGATGGCCACGGGCCTGATGGATCCGATCATCGAACGGGCTACGGCTGCCCAGTGCCGCTTCGACACTAAGGCTACCGCAGACGATACCGGTGGCGAACATATCTTCGGCTGCAAATAAGCCTTGCAGTGCAAAGGCAGTACTCGCTTGAGTACCGTTGAGTAGCGCCAGTCCCTCTTTGGGGCCTAGAGTGATAGGTGCCAGGTCGGCTATCTCCAGCGCTTTGGCGCCACTGATGCGTTCACCCTGATAGATCGCTTCGCCTTCTCCGAGTAATACGGTGCTCATGTGTGCCAGCGGTGCCAGGTCGCCGGAGGCGCCGACTGAGCCTTTTTGGGGAATAGCCGGGTAGACTTCGGCGTTGACCAGTTGGATCAGTGCTTCAATCACCGACAGTCGGATGCCTGAGAAACCGCGTGCCAGGCCGTTGATCTTCAGCACCATCAGCAGCCGTACGGTTGATTCATCCATCAACTTGCCGATGCCGGCAGCGTGCGATAAAACGATCGAGCGTTGCAGCAACTCAAGTTCGTTGTTCTCGATCCTGGTGTTGGCCAGCAGACCAAACCCGGTGTTGATACCGTATACCGTCCGTCCTTCGTCAATCACCGCATTCACTGTTGCGACCGAGGCTTCAATTGCTTGGCGGGCATCTGGATCGAGCGTCAGGCGAACTGCTTGGGCGTTGATTTTGCGTAGTGTCGGCAGGTCAAGCTGGCCGGGGTTCAGAGTCAGTTCAAACATCAGTTGGTTTCCTCATTGTTCTGGGTGGATGACTCAAGCATTGGCAGGTCTAGGCCTTGCTCGGCAGCGCACTGTGTCGCGATCTCGTAGCCGGCATCAGCGTGGCGCATTACACCGGTGCCAGGGTCGTTCCATAACACCCGGCCGAGGCGTTTAGCGGCGGCTTCAGTGCCATCGGCGACGATTACCACACCTGAATGCTGACTGAAGCCCATACCAACACCACCACCGTGATGCAGGCTAACCCAGGTGGCACCACCGGCGGTGTTGAGCAGCGCGTTCAGTAGTGGCCAGTCAGATACGGCATCGGAGCCGTCGAGCATCGACTCGGTCTCGCGGTTGGGGCTGGCGACCGATCCTGAATCTAGGTGATCACGACCGATCACGATCGGCGCTTTTAATTCGCCGCTGGCGACCATCTCGTTGAATGCCAGTGCCAGGCGGGCACGGTCTTTGAGACCTACCCAGCAGATCCGGGCGGGCAGGCCCTGGAACTGGATCCGCTCGCGTGCCATATCAAGCCAGTTGTGCAGGTGTGGATTGTCGGGGATCAGCTCTTTGACCTTGGCGTCGGTCTTGTAAATATCTTCGGGATCGCCTGACAGGGCTACCCAGCGGAACGGACCAACCCCTTCGCAGAACAGTGGTCGCACATAGGCGGGCACAAAGCCGGGGAAATCGAACGCGTTCTGAACCCCCTCTTCAAGTGCCATCTGGCGGATGTTGTTACCGTAGTCCAGAGTTGCAGCGCCGCGATTCTGGATCGTCAGCATGGCGTTAACCTGTACTGCCATCGACTGCTTGGCGGCTTTGACCACGCCGGCTTCGTCGCTGATACGACGTTCTGCTGCCTGCGCCATGGTCCAGCCTTGCGGCAGGTAGCCGTTAAGTGGATCGTGGGCACTGGTCTGGTCGGTACAAACATCAGGGGTTATATTGCGCTCGACCAATTCGGCGAAGATGTCGGCAGCGTTGCCGAGCAGGCCGACCGAGATCGCCTCACCATCGACTTTGGCTTGTTCGATCATCGCCAGTGCTTGATCAAGACTGGTGGCCTTGCGATCGACATAGCCCGAGCGGAGACGGAAATCGATCCGGGTCTCGTCGACCTCGACTGCAATCATCGAGAATCCAGCCATGGTTGCAGCCAGTGGCTGAGCGCCGCCCATGCCGCCAAGGCCGCCGGTCAAGATCCAGCGACCTTTTGATTCACCATTGAAGTGCTGCTTTGCTATCGCCACGAAGGTTTCGTAGGTACCCTGAACGATCCCCTGCGAGCCGATATAGATCCAGGAACCGGCGGTCATCTGGCCGTACATCATCAAACCTTTACGATCGAGTTCGTTAAAGTGCTCCCAGTTAGCCCAGTGCGGCACCAGGTTGGAGTTGGCGATCAGCACGCGTGGCGAATCGGGGTGGGTCTTGAACACGCCGACCGGCTTGCCAGATTGAACCAGCAAGGTTTCGTCGTCTTCGAGTCGCTTCAACACTTCGATAATCTTATCGTAACAGGCCCAGTTACGCGCTGCGCGACCGATACCACCGTAGACCACCAGTGCTTGTGGATGCTCGGCCACCTCTGGATCGAGATTGTTCATCAGCATCCTTAGCGGTGCTTCGGTGAGCCAGCTCTTGGCGCTGAGTTCGCTACCGTGCGGGGCGCGAATGACGCGGCTGGTATCCAGGCGAGGGTCGGATTGAGTCCTAGGTTGTGCAGTCATAGCTATACTCTCGTTCTTGTTCAATAGGTGTTTATATTTTGTGTCGGTACTTTATTTAGGCACTTTGCGTTGGTGCTTCGTCGTGATTGGGTCGTGTTGCTCAGATGTTCGATCAGTCAGCGTTTAGCGCGGTTTAATGATCTGATGGCACAAGCGGGCAGCCACCTTAGCGCTGCGGTGATCGATATCCTGATTGGGATTGAGTTCGGCTAGGTCGGCTAGCTTAAGGCGCTCGCCGGCCAGTGTTTTGATCCGTACCAGTAACGCTTCGACAGTTGCCAGAGGGACTCCGCGAGCAGCAGGAGCGCTGACCCCGGGCATGGTGGCGGCCGGTAATACGTCAAGATCGATGGTCAGGTACAGTGCCGATAGCGGTGCGATAAACCGTTCCAGCCAGTCAAACGCTTCGCTTAGTTGCCAGTCGTTGAGTTGTTCATCGAGTAGATACTGAACGCCTAGCTGGTCGGCGCGGTGGAACAATGCGTTAGTGTTGGCGGTCTCGCTGATCCCCAGGCAGCCGTAGTAGAAGGCTTGGCCCTGCGCCTGGCAATGCTCGGCGACCTGTAGAAACGGCGTGCCGGAGCTGGGCTGGCTGTCATGGCGTAGGTCGAAATGGGCGTCGAAGTTCAGGATGCCGATTGGACCGACGTTCTGTGTCGAGTTGGCTAGGTAGTTAGACAGGCCCAGATAGCTGCCATAGGCAATTTCGTGGCCGCCGCCAAGGATCAGCGGGAAATGCCCCTGTTCGAGCAGGCGCTCGATATGTTCGGCTTGATCGAGCGAAAGTTTAGCCAAGTTGTTATCGTCGCAGTGGACGTTACCGGCGTCATACAGCGGTCGATCAAGGTGCCAGGCTTGCGGGCTAAGTGCATGACGGATAGCGTTGGGGCCTAGACGCGCGCCGATCCGCCCCTGATTACGATGTACCCCTTCGTCGCTGCAAACTCCCAGGATGGCAATGCCGGAACCGTCTTGCTGCTCGATCGAGCGCACCACCTGGTGCCAGCGTAGCGCTGGCTGTTCCTCAAAACTGTCGACTCGACCCTGCCAGATATCTTGTTTCATAGGCTCAAACATTGGCCGTCTCTCCTGCAAAGATACGTTGTACTAGTCGATCAGGGCCGAATTCGTACGCTAGCTGGGCCGGATGGTCGATATCCCACAGCAGCATGTCGGCGCATTGACCTACCTTGATCATTCCTGTGTGGTTGGCTAATCCCAGCGCTTGAGCACCGTTACGGGTGACAGCTGCGAGGGCTTGTTCGGGTGTCAGGCCAAACAGAGTGCAGCCCATGTTCATCATCAAGCGTAATGAGGCCAAGGGTGAACTGCCTGGATTGAGGTCGGTGGCCAAAGCAAGTGGAATGCCGGCATCGAGCAACGCTTGTACCGGGGGTTTTTGGGTTTCACCCAAGAAATAGAATGCGCCGGGTAGCAGGGTGGCGACGGTCGCTGATTGCTGTAGGGCCGCGATGGCGTCAACATCGAGGTATTCGATATGGTCGACCGACCAGGCGTTAAATTCAGCGGCTAGCTTAGAACCGCCAAGATTGGATAGTTGTTCCATGTGACCCTTGATGCCCAGTCCATGATTGCGGGCGGCGTCGAACACGCGTCGGCACTGATCCAGATCGAAGGCGATCCCTTCACAAAACACGTCGACGGCCTGGGCTAAGCCTTGTTCGGCGACTTGTGGAATGAGCGTATCGCAGATCAGATCGACATACTGATCGGGCGAGTGTTTGTATTCGGGAGGTACGGCATGAGCGGCCAGCAAGGTGGTACGAACGCGCACCGGCAGCAGCGTTTCGAGTTGATGAGCGGCACGCAGCATCTTCATTTCATCGTCGAGGGTCAGACCGTATCCCGACTTTATCTCGACGGTGGTGACCCCTTCTCGGCATAGGGCTTCAAGCCGAGGTAGCGCACTTTGCACCAGTTCGTCTTCGGTCATGGCACGGGTGGCGTTGACGGTTGATAGGATACCGCCACCGCTGCGGGCGATCTCTTCATAGCTGGCACCTTGCAGTCGAGCTTCAAACTCTTCGCTGCGTTGACCGCCAAATACCAGGTGGGTGTGGCTATCGATCAATCCTGGAGTCAGGATGCGTCCTGCAGCGTCGATCCGCTGGCCGCTATATTGGCTAAGATCGAACGCGTTACTGTGTCCGAGCCACGTTATCTGACCGTTTTCGACCAGTATCGCGTCCTGTTCCAGCAAGCCGTAAGGGGCTGTGATGGATGGGTCTAGACTGGCGATACGGGCGTTAACCCAGAGGGTTTGTCGTTTCTTGTTTGTATTCATGGGGCGATTATCGACCATTTTTTTACAATTGTATATATTTGTATATACAATTGATTGCCATAGTTATGAGACCTCGATCAGTTTAGTCACTAGCAGCGATAGTGTTAGACCCAGACATGAATGGCCATACGGGTTAGCCGGCGGGTCTACTCACTAGGGTGGTTGCGGGGCATAATGATTGCGTTAATTCGAACCGACCATTTTTCAGGAATGCAGTGAGTATGGCCAAGGTGATACCGCGTTATAAGGCGATCAAGGTATATCTGGAGGAGGGTATTCGCAGTCGTCAGTTTTTACCCGACCAGCAGGTACCGACCGAAATGGCGTTGGCTGAGCGTTTTGAGGTGAGTCGGATGACCGCCAATAAGGCGATTCAGGAGTTGGTGGCCGATGGTGTGCTGGTGCGTCATCAGGGCCTAGGTACTTTTGTTGCCGAAGTTAGGGCGCAATCGTCGTTGTTGGAGATTCGAAATATCGCCGATGAGATTGGCGATCGCCATCATGTCCATAGCAGTGAGCTGCATCGGTTGGAGGCCGTTGAGGTCGACGCTACCACCGGTTTTCGGTTGGGGCTCAAAGAGGGGATGCCGGCGTTTCACTCGTTGATCGTTCATCGCGAGAACGGTGTGCCGATTCAGCTCGAAGATCGCTATGTTAACGCTGCTATCGCTCCGGATTATATTAGCCAGGATTTTAATCGACAGACCCCTAGCCAGTATCTGAGTGAGCGTTTTCCTCTATCTGAGGTGGAGCATATCGTCGAGGCGATCGGCTCCGATAGTCAGATCCAGCAGCTACTTGAGATCGATGCGAGCGAGCCCTGTCTGCAGGTTAATCGCCGGACTTGGTCCCAGGGGCGGCTGATCAGTTGCGCACGGTTGATTCATCCGGGCAGCCGCTATCGTCTCAGCTCGCGCTCTGGCGGCTAATCGAGGCTGGCTTGGCATATCGCTCGCTCTGCCATCAGTCATGAGTTGCTGGCGCGCGTCTCTATTTAGCGTCTCAATGCCGGGGTGTTCGTTCTAGCGGTGAGCTTGGTCATAATCATCTTGATGTGATTCATATATGTATTGTTTGCTTTGTTCTACAAATATCTGTTTATAAACATATACTTTGGTCTTTAGTTGCAACGAAAGTCGAACCTTGTGATGTCGACAATTGATATTGATCCGTCTACCTT
>JBFFKD010000138.1:0-6809 GCA_041555595.1 Motiliproteus sp. | reverse complement strand
TTACCGCACCCTTTCACCCTTACCGGTCATCCGAAGATAACTTAGGCGGTCTGCTCTCTGCTGCACTTTCCGTAGGCTCACGCCCCCCAGGAATTACCTGGCACCCTGCCCTATGGAGCCCGGACTTTCCTCCCCTACCCGAGGGTAGCGGCGACTGCCTGGCGAACTCTGGGCGCGATAGTACGTGCTTTGTTGAGCTGACTCAAGCAAGCAGGCCCAAAGGCCTCAACACCCCGGATCTAATCTTGATCCGATTGCAGCTCCAACGCAGCCTGGTACATCTTCTTTTTCTTGCAGTTACAAATTTTAGCTGCCAGTGCCGATGCCTGTTTGACACTCAGTTCCTCTAACAGCAACGTCAGCACCCGCAGCTGTTCCGGTGTCAGCGCCTGGTCGTCGACCTGCTCCTGCGCACCGTGCACCAGCAGCACAAACTCGCCTTTCTGCTGGTTGTGATCGGCTTTGATCCACTCAACCAGATCAGCCAACCGGTCGCCGCGAATGGTCTCGAAGGTCTTGCTCAGCTCGCGCGCCATCACCACATAGCGATCAGGGCCAAGCACCTCGAGCATGGTGTCGAGCGACGCCAGCAACCGATGCGGTGACTCGTAGAACATCAGCGTGCGCGTATCAGCCACAACCTGCTCCAACCGTTGTTGTCGTGCCAAGGTTTTAGCTGGCAGAAACCCTTCAAAGGCAAAACGGTTGGTCGGCAGCCCTGAGGCTGAGAGCGCGGCTATCAACGCGCAGGCACCCGGCAGTGGCACCACCCGAAAACCGGCATCGCGCACCTTGCGTACCAGGTGGTAGCCGGGGTCGGAGATCAGTGGTGTGCCGGCATCGGAGATCAGGGCGATGTTTTCACCCTCGGATAAACGCTGTACTATTCTATCGGCCTGCGCACGCTCGTTATGATCATGTAACGCCCACATCTGGGTGGTGATGCCAAAGTGCTGCATCAATCGGGCACTATGGCGGGTATCTTCTGCTGCGATCAGCTGCACCGATTGCAACGTTTCCAACGCCCGGGCAGTGATATCGCCCAGGTTTCCGATCGGAGTCGGAACAATATAAAGGCAGGCGTCTTTCACACCCTTGTCATTTAGCTCAACATCATTGAGGCAAGTAGTTGTCATGCTCAGTCCAACCCAGTCGCCGGCACGCATCCACGTACAAACGAGTTGAATAATAAAGTGAAGTTATTGAAAGGCTGGAACGCCGCATTGCTGTTAACACTACCCGTGCTGATGCTCGGTTGTAGCACCACCCCACCGTCAGAACCGATGCCGCCGGTTACCACCGAGCAACCGCAAGGGCGCGAACTGACTGAAGTCGAACAGCTGCTACTGCAAGCCGAAACTGCAGCGCCATTAGCCAGAGCGCAGTATACACTAGCGGCAGCCGAGCTGTTGCTGCAACAGCAACACGCACAAACGGCGGCCAACCTACTCAGCCAGATCGATCCGCGCACGCTGCCGCAACTCGAACAACCTCGACTATGGCTGTTACAAGCCGAAGCGGCCAACCTGCTGCAGCAACCACAGCAAAGCCTCGATTGGCTGACGCAGATCAGCGATCCCAACCTGCTCACCCCAACCGATCGTAACCGCTATTCGCAGCTGCGGAGCATTAACAATCGTCTGCTAGGCAACATCGAAGCCACTCTGTTGGCGCTGATTGCCGAGTCGGAGAACGCTGACGACCTGCAGCAGGCAACGATGGCCGACGAGATCTGGGGCTTACTGCAACAACTCAATCCATCCCACCTCTCCGAGTTGCTGGCACGTGACAACAGCTATCTGGAACAAGGCTGGCTTGAACTGGCGCAATTCAGTCGGAGCTCTGAGCCAAACATCCTGCAACTGAACCAGTCATTTAACAGCTGGCTCGAGCTGTGGGAGATGCATCCAGCGGCCAGCCAGCTGCCCAGCGAACTGCAACAACTGCAGCAGCTCAGCCCGGTAACACCCCAACATATCGGCGTGCTGCTGCCACAATCAGGACGGTTCAAAAAACCATCGACGGCGATCATCGAAGGCCTGCTGGCGGCTCACTACCAACAGCTACAACAGGGTAAGCCAGCACCGCAGCTCAGCTTTTTCGACAGTGTCCATATTAACGACATGCGCAAGTTCTATCAGGACGCTCGGCAACAGCAGATCGACCTGGTGATCGGGCCTCTGGATAAAGCCAAGCTAAGCCAGCTGACCCGCTTTGCCCGGTTACCGATCCCAACGCTGGCGCTCAACAGCGTCGATAGCGCCACCACCACACTGAACCTGTATCAGTTCGGTTTGGGCAACGAGGATGAAGCGATCCAGAGTGCCGACAAAGCCTGGGCTGACGGTCATCGCGTGGCCATCAGTTTAACCCCGGCCACCACCTGGGGTGACCAGATCCGCACCACCTTCGAGCAGCGTTGGATTGAACTGGGTGGCGTCATTGCCGGTAGCGAGCGCTTCACCGGAGAGAAGGACTTTTCCGATAAGATCAGCCACCTGGTGGCGACCGACAGCAGCGAAACCCGCAGTGAACAACTGCTCAAAACGCTCAATCAACCGATCGAATTCGAACCGCGCCGGCGCCAGGATATCGATCTGATTTTCCTGACCGCACTGAATAAAGATGCTCGCCAGATCAAGCCGATTCTGGCGTTTCACTACGCTAGCAGACTGCCAGTTTACGCCACCTCACACCTGTTCGATGGCGACCCCGATCCCGCCGCCTACCGGGATCTGAACAATATCCGTTTCAACGCCATGCCCTGGGTTATCGACAGTGAAAATCCGCTGCGTGCAACCCTGTCAGGCTCGCGCGACAACACCCGCAGCCGGTTTGGGCGGTTGTACGCGCTGGGTGCCGACAGTTATCAGATAGCGCCTTACCTAGCGCTGCTGCAAGCACGTCGCGATGCGCATCTACAGGGTCAGTGCGGCGAGCTATCCATCAACTTGCTAGGACAGATCAACCGGCGCCAGAGTTGGCGCCTGATCCGCAACGGCAGCTTGCAAGCCCTATAGCTTAAGCGACACCGATCAATCAAACGCAATGACTATCCGACCCAAGAGCAGCACCAAGGACACGCGATATGAGCCGAGCCAAAGGTGATCGGATCGAGCAACAGGTCGAACTGTATCTGCAACAGCAGGGCCTGCAGCCGGTAACGCGAAACTACAACACCCCGGGTGGTGAGATCGACCTGATCATGCAAGATCGTAATACCCTGGTCTTTATTGAAGTTCGGTTCCGGCGCTCCAATCGCTTTGGCAGCGCTGCCGAAAGTATCGACTACCCTAAGCAACAACGCATCATCAATACGGCCGCTCACTTCCTACAGCATCACCCCAAACACCACAATCGCAGCTGCCGGTTTGATGTTGCCGCCTGCCAACCCGATAATAGCGGCGACTCTCTTCAGATCCAGTGGTTGAGTAACGCCTTCGACGCGTCGTAAACTGCACGCTTAATGGCATTAAACCTAACTAACTTGTAAACCCCTTATGGAACTGCAACAACGTATCATCGACCATTTCCATCAGAGCCTTGACCTTAAGGCCCATGTGATCGAGTCGCTCGGCCCACATATCGCCCACGCCGGTGAGCAGCTGTTTCACTGCCTGGTCTCCGAGCATAAGGTGCTATGCTGCGGCAACGGCGGTTCGGCAGCACTGGCACAACATTTCTGTGCCCTGTTACTCAACCGCTATCAACACGAACGCCCTGGGTTGCCGGCAATGGCGCTGGGTACCGATAGCGCCACCCTCAGCGCAATCGCCGATGACAGCAACTTTAGCGATGTCTATTCCAAACAGATCCGTGCGCTCGGCCAGCCCGGTGATATCTTGCTAACGCTAAGTCCTGATGGCCGCTCGGCCAGCCTAATCCAGGCGATTCAAGCAGCACACGATCGCGGCATGACAGTGATAGCATTAAGCGGCGGTGATGGCGGCGATATCGGGTCATTACTGTCATCGGACGAGATCGATATCCGTATCCCCTCCACTTCAACGGCACTGGTGCATGAGATACATTTAACGGTTATACATGCTCTGTGTGATCTAATCGAACACCAACTTTTCGGCGGACACTGACCCTTATGCGCACTCTCTCTGACATTCCAGGCCTTAACTCTCGCTCACTACCTTTAATCGCACTGACAACCCTGCTGCTAGTCCTGAGCGGCTGCGCCAATATGATCGGTGCGGCCCAGCAGCAGCCGATCCAGGAAGATTCAACCAGTCGCACCACCGGCAGCCTGATCGACGACGAACTGATCGAGATCAAAGCGCTAGTCAACATCGGTAAAGCATCGGAGCAGCTAAAACGATCGCATATCTCGGTCACCAGCTATAACGGTATTGTGCTGCTTTCGGGGCAGGTACCGACTGAGCAGGCGCGCCAATTGGCGGGCGAGACCACCAACAAGGTTCGCAAAGTACGTAAGCTACACAACGAGTTAGTAGTCGCCGGTCCGACTTCGACCATTGTCCGCAGCAACGACAGCTGGCTGACAGCAAAAGTTAAAAGCAAGATGTTAGCGAACAAGGAGCTGATGTCGATGCGGATCAAAGTTGTGACTGAGAACGGCGCTGTCTATCTACTTGGCTTGGTCACCAGCGATCAGGCCGACAAAGCGGTCCAGGTCGCCCGCAATACTGCCGGCGTACAGAAAGTCGTCAAGATGTTTGAGTACGTCCGCTGAGGCAACCCATCGATCCTTGGCTAAGAACAGCCAAGGATCTACTTCAGGGCATCCTGAAACTCTTCCCAGCTAATCCCCGCTTTCGCCATCAGACCACGCATCTGCTTTTGATTGCGCTCATCGATTTTCTGCTGATGCAGACGGTGGCGCTCTTCGATAAAGCTTTGCACTAAATCACGAGCAACAACAAGTTGGTCAGAGGTCAGCGTTTGGGCGAATCCCCGCAGCTGGATCAGATTAGTCAAATCAATTTTGGTCGACATTGGAATGGATACTGCGTTAGAAATTTACTGTCTTTAATCTTAGCTTAGTCGCTGCCAAGGATTCTTAACAAACCGCTATCAACAACATCAAGCTTACGCTAATACTAGCGTGACTCAGCGCCCTAGTTAAAACGTTTCACATCATTATTACCAACAAAATTACTTATCTCTTCACCAGCCCCTAGTCATAATCAGACCAAGCTCTGGCTCGGGCTGATCGACCTCACTAGCCGCCGATAATGATCGAACCGCCAACCAGCCAAAGCTGCCAACTATAGCAATCGACACCGCAACCGAGCAAGCCGTGAGCCTGTTTCGCTCACCTCGCTGGATAGCTTTGTTTTCACTGCCGATTTGCAGTATCTTCCCACCCTATAGATACCAATACTTAAAGGAGTTTGTTTCGTGGAATCAGCATCCCAGGCAGTCTGGCTCGTCGGCGCAGCAACCTTGATCATCGGCATCGTGCTGGGCCTACTGATCGCCCGCAGCAGCAGCAGTGCTCGCAGCAAAGAAGCGCTAATTGAAGAGCTCAACGATGCCCAGCGTGAACTGGACAACTACAAAACCGACGTCGCCAGCCACTTTGCCCAAACGGCGACACTGGTCAACAAGTTGACCGACAATTATCGCGAAGTTCACCAGCACCTAGCCGACAGCGCCAGCCAGCTGTGCAACGATGATGAGCAACTGCTGGTCAGCCTTGAGCACAAGCCCGCCGAACCGACCATTGTCACCGAAACGACTGAACCAGCCCCGGTTGAGGCACCTCGTGACTATGCCCCAAAACCCGACCCCAGCGCCGAAGGCACACTGTCTGAGCAGTACGGACTCCAGCAAGACGAGGCGATCCACGACCCGTCACACATCGCTGCGGATGATCCTGAAAACCCTAAGTAACACGTCTTGCCGAGAGACCTATCTCCCATAGTAAAAAAGAGCCATAAGGCTCTTTTTTTTTGTGCCACCTGAACAGGCCCTGATGCTGCGCTAAACCGGATTATCCAGCTCAACGTAGAGGTGCTCGATTCCCAGCTCCTCGGCCAAGCGCTGTCCCAGCGCCTGCACTCCGTAACGCTCGGTCGCATGATGACCGGCAGCAAAGTAATGCACTCCTCCTTCACGCGCGGCATAAACCGTCGGTTCGGAGATCTCACCACTGATAAACGCATCCAGACCACGCCCGATTGCATGATCGATATAGCCCTGGGCCGCACCGGTGCACCAGCCCAGTGTTTCGATCAGCTCACTGCGCCCTTCGATGTGTTGCGGCCGCCGTCCGAGTGCTTGTTCGATACGATCGGCCAGCTCGACGGCCGAGATCGGCGTTGCTAGCCGCCCCCACTGCCCCACCGGACTAGATTTATTGAGTTCCAATCCACCCTCAACCTGCAACCCTAGCAGCCGAGCCAGCTGCGCGTTATTACCCATCTCGGGATGAAGATCCAACGGCAAGTGGTAAGCGATCAGGCTAATATCCGCGCTCAGCAACGTCTGCAGCCGCCGTTTCTTCATCCCCCGCAGACAGGGGTCTTCGCCACGCCAAAAATAACCGTGATGCACCAATACCGCATCGGCGTCGGCCGCCACTGCGGCGTCGAGCAGCGCCTGGCTGGCGGTGACACCGCTGACAAGACGCTTGATTTCACTACGCCCCTCTACCTGCAAGCCGTTAGGGCAGTAATCACTGACCTGCTCGGGCTGCATCCACAAATCTAGCTGCTCAATCAGCCGTTGTAAGGTTACCGTCACTCTATCTACTCCTTATATCTGCCCTAAAAACCATCACCGCAAAACCACGATAAACCGATTAACAACTAGTTATCTGATCAATCTACGCTACT
>JBFFKD010000137.1:0-6828 GCA_041555595.1 Motiliproteus sp. | reverse complement strand
TGGCCAAGCACCCCGATATCAAAGAAGATAATTTGGACAAGTTGGCGACCAAATCGCCCAATGGCGCTATCCGCAAAGGGATCTCCGGTAACATTACCCGTGAAGATATCCCGTTTCGAAACCTACAGCAAAACCCACCGCAGTGGATTGGTCGCGATATCGATGTTGATACCATGGAGCGCGGCGGCAATAAGCACAGTTACAACGAACTCTCCAAGGCCACCGGCATCATCAAGCTCATGTTCGTCGGAAGCAGCGGCGATCCGGTCGAGTTACATCGGCGCAAGATCAAGAAAAATGATCCCTGGTTGCTGGCCACCAACGACCTTGATGATGTCCGAGCTTGGGCGCACAAATATTTCAAGCGTGCTATCGCCGAGAAACGCGATGCCTATCTGGGCCTCAAAGACACCGTCATCGCCGGTTACGACGGTGTTATGCGTGCTGCCATCGAGACCATCTACTTCGACCAGTACCAGTCCCAGTTTGAAGCCATCGGTATCAACTACCACTACGAATTAATAGACGCCCAGGCCGCACGCATCATCGCCAACCCACCCGAGCGTGCGCTCTGGGGAGTGCCCGACAACACCACCGGCCGCAAACTGTTCAAGCTGGTTAATACCCTGAAAAAGTACGGCATTCCCCGCCGCGACACCCACACTTCAATTTCGCGGATGAGCGCCGGCGGCGGCGACCAGTACGGCAGCTTCAACATGCCAGTCCCCGAGGACGGCATCATCAAGGTGATCGTCGACGGTGACGAGAAACATGCCCGCGACGTCAAAGCCGGTGATCCGATCCTGCTGATGTCGAACGATCGTAAAGCGATCAAAGACTGGGTTAAGCAGGTATTCGAAGATGCCTCCTACAACAACAAGGAGGTCTACTTTGGCCTCAAACGTGAGTACATG
Source organism: Motiliproteus sp. (assembly GCA_041555595.1). Classification (GTDB taxonomy): domain Bacteria; phylum Pseudomonadota; class Gammaproteobacteria; order Pseudomonadales; family Balneatricaceae; genus Motiliproteus. The sequence continues at coordinate 5,914 of JBFFKD010000137.1, read as the reverse complement.
GAGTACGACGACGTCTTCAGCAACGTCATCGTCGAGGTGCGTAAAGAGCTGGCCCAGAATAATACGGCACCGCCGTCGTTCATGATCATGCGGCCGTCGGCCCAGCTGAAGAAGATGATCAGCGATCCTGCCCGCTTCGCCCTCTATCCGGCACTCAACCTCGACGGCGATATCTTCTCTGATATCTCGGCCGCACTCGGTGGCAGCCTGGCCACCGCCAGCTCAATCATCGCCAGCACTGACGGCACCATGCTGTTCGAAGCGCCGCACGGTACCGCCCATGATCTGTACCTGAAATACCTGGAATCCGATGGCAAGGTGTCGATCTTCAACTCGTCAGCACTGCTGTACGCGGTCGCCAACGCACTGGAGACACTGGCCAAGCGCGAAGCCAATCAGCCGTTGCAAGACTACTCCGACAAGCTGAAACTGGCGCTGATCGATACCGTCGACCAAGGCATCATCACCGGCGATCTGATCGGCAAAACCACACAGCCAACAACCGAACAAGTCGTCGATATGCAGGGTTTCCTCGACGCGATAGAGCGCAATCTGGATAGCTAAACCTAGATAGACTCACAGCAGGCCCCCGCCAAATAAAGCCGCGACATCGCAGCTTTATTATTGGTTGAATTTCAGCTGAGTTCGATAGGCCACCTTGCTGGCGTAGAGCTATGATTAAATAATGACCATCGATCAGTTCACAGGCTATCCATGACGCTCTACCCCCGCCTAGTCGTAGCTTTAATCAGCCTGCTAGTAGCGACAACCGGCCAAGCTGAGTGCAGCCGCAACCTCACCCTAGCCTATAGCACCGATTATGTTCCCTACCAATATACCGATCCACTCGGGCGCCCCGCCGGGCTCGATATCGATATTGCTGAGATGATCGTAAAGCGGATGGGCTGTCAGTTATCCCTGATTAACTACCCGCCAAAGCGAGCCCAGAAACTGCTCGCCGAAGGTGTGCTCGATATCATGCCAGCAGCCTCTATCACCGAGCAGCGGCAGCAGTTTGCCCATTTCTCGGCACCCTACCGACAAGAGCAGATTGTGATGTTTGCCCATCGAAACCAAATCAAGACGATAAAGCATCTGAGCCTAAATCAGGCGATCGACCGGGGGCTGACAATAACCGCAGGTCTAGGAGGCTGGTACGGTGATCAATGGACCGAAGCCGAGACCCGAGCCAATGACGCAGGACTGCTAGTGTTAACCAACAGCACCAAAGGCAGAATTCGGATGTTGCTAACCCATCGTATCGACCTGGTGATCGCCGATCGCTATGTCGGCTACTTTCACTCGACCGCTCTGGGCCAGCGCGACCAGATAGCAGAGTTATCGCATCACCTTAATGATGATCCGGTGCACTTTATGCTCAGCCGTAAAACCTTTTCCGAACAAGAACACAACGCGTTTAATCAAGCGCTAGCCTGGGTATTGGCATCAGATGGCTACCAAAAACTGATCAACGATTACCGCCCTGCGCAACCACAATAGAAAGCTGACTCTTATAACAGGCCATCAGAGCCTACTCCTGGCCAAAAACCTGTTTGAGCAGCTCGGTTGAGCGGGCCACCGGATCCTGACGAATCAGCCTTTCCTCCTCCGCCAACATCAAAAACAACCCATCCAAAGCCCGATCGGTGACATGCTGCTCCAAGTCGAGAGCCATATCACCTACCATTGGATATTGAGCGGCTTGATGCACCAGCGCTTGGTAATACCGCGTCACCCCCACCTGCTCCATCGCCTCTTTAATCACCGGTTTAAATTCACCTTCAAGCTGACTGGCGGTACGCTGCTGAAAATAGCGCGTTGCGGCATCGTCGGGGCCTTGATAGATGGTGCGAGCTTCCTCAATGCTCATCGCTTTTAGGGTTTGCAAAAAGTATTCGGTAGCTCGTGGTGCCGCCTTTTCTGCGGCTCGATTCATGCTCAGCTCAAACTCATCGACCACCGATCCCATGCCAAACTTACGCAGCAGCGCCGAACCGCGATCGACCACTGTCGGTAACGGCACCCGAATACTGGGATTAGAAAAATAACCATCGGGCTTGGATACATTCGCTACCGCCCGCTGCGTACCGACCTCCAAGGCTTGTTTTAACCCCCGCACCAGAGTATCGGTATCCAGGCTATTAGATTCTTGAACCGGTGTACTTTGCAGCAAAGCAGGGGCGTTATCTTCAAGCTTTTTAAGTAGATCGCCCCAGCCCGCTTGTGGCTGCAGCTGTGGTTGAAAAAGCGGTAACCCAAGTAACAGCAAGCCTGTGACTGCTGCGAAAATGCGTTGGCTGTCCATAACTCTCCCCACTTAAGTAATAACGCTTTAAGTCTAGTAGCCTCACTACAGGGGTAAATTAGGCGCACGCCAGGATACGCAATAAACGCCTGTAGTACTGAAATCAGCCATAGACTGGCTCTTTTGTATGGTGAACTAAAGAAAGCCCCTCTCCGTACGAAACAGGATCTGCCCAATATAGCCTAAACAGAATTAGCCAAATATCAGATTAGGCAGCCAAAGAGCGATCTGCGGATATGCCACTACCAGCGCAAGCCCGAGAATTTGCAAAAACACAAACGGAATCGCCGCCCAATATAGGTCGTAGATCGTGACACTCGGTGGAGCCACCGAACGCATATAGAACAGGTTATAGCCAAAGGGCGGGGTCAGGTAGGCAGACTGCATACTGAGGATAAACAACACCGCGAACCAAACTGTATCGAACCCCAGTTCCTGCACAATCGGGACGAACAGAGGCACAGTTATAAAGACGATGGCAAAATCATCCAGAAACATTCCCAGCACGAAGTAGCAGGCCAGCATCGCAATGATGACCATATAGGGTGACAACGAGGAGTCCTGCACCAGTTCGGTGATCAAAGAGCCCGCACCCAGACCGATATAAATCTTGCTAAAAAACACTGCTGCGATGGTAATCCACAACAGCATTCCCATCAGTTTGGCAGTGCCCTGCAACGCTTCACGCAGCATCTTCAGATTGAGTGTACGGTAAAGGGCGGCGCAGACGATCGAACCGGCTGCACCCACCGCCGAGGCTTCCGACGGCGAGGTAATTCCCATGATAATAAAGCCAAGCACGGTCCCGATCAGCAGCCCCGGCAGAATCAGCGCTTTGAGCGCGCCGATTTTACCGAAGACGTCGACCCGCTCTTCGACCGCAATCGCCGGTGCCAGTTGGGGATTCATTTTGGCACGGATGTAGATGTAGCACATATAGATCCCGGCCAGCATCAGCCCAGGCACCAGGCCTGCGGCAAACAGTTTGCCCACCGATTCACGCGCCAGAAAGGCATAAACGATCATCAGCACACTGGGAGGAATCAAAAAACCAAGCGCACCACCGGCCATGATGGTACCGGTACACAACCGCTTGTCATAACCACGACTGAGCATCGACGGCAGCGCAATAATACCCAGACTTACCGTGGCGGCCCCGGAGACACCGGCCATGGCCGCGATCAACGCGCATATGATCACGGTCCCCATACCCAAGCCGCCAGGCATACCGCCCATCAGTTTATGGATCATATCGAACAGATCGTCGGTAATACCCGAACGCTGCAACATCAAGCCCATGAAAATGAACATCGGCAGCGCTACCAGCAGGAAGTTATCCATCGCAGCAAAAGCACTGGTCGCCATCAGTTCGAGACCGTTAGGGCCCCACATAAAGTAAGCCGAGCCAGTCCCTACCGTCAGCAGCGCCCACGTAAGAGGGGCGCCCATCGCCAACAAAAGCAGCATGGAGGCAAACATGCCGACAGTTACCATCAAGGGATCGAGATCTAACACGGCTAACTTCCTTTTCTTGTTATTTGATTGCGCAGCAGCAGACACCCCTCCTCCGATCAGGAGGATGCGTTGTCGGTACTGGATTCAGCAGAGTAGATATGAGGGTGATGAGGCTGCAGATCGAACAACACCGCCAGATCTCGCAACAAGTGCGCCAGGCTTTGCAGCATCATCAATGCGATAGCCAGAGGCAACATCGCCTTGAAGGGATACACAGGGGGTCCCCAGGTACTTTTGGACGAGATCTCTCTCATTAACCAAGAATCCCAGGCGTAATTGGCGGTGATCCAAAAAAACACTCCAAACACCAGCAACCCTAGCATCCCGGTTAACACATCCAACAACGCCTTACCCCGGGTCGGGAAGAGGTTATAGATCACCTCACTGCGAACATGGCCATGATGTCGGTGAGTGTAGGCGCCGGCAATAATACAGAAAGACCCATAAAGCATGGTGGTGCTCTCATGAGCCCAAGAGGTCGGACTGTTAAACAGGTAGCGGGCTGAGACTTCATAGATCAGCACCAAGATCATGGCAAGGCACAACCAGGAGATGGCCTTGCCGACCTCCTCGGATATCCTATCGACGTAAGCAAGATATCGAGTCATTAACGGCATTAAGCTCTCCCAGTAGCCTTAGCTGCATCTGTCAGCGCCTGAATCGCCTTGGCGTTGCGCGGCGATTTGGCAGCTTCTTCCTTCCAGACATCCATCGCCGCAGTCGTCAACGCTTTAGAGTCCTCTGCAGGCAGCGCACCAAACTCAAAGATCCCTTCGCCATTCACGTCAAGACAACCGTTAACATTCCAGGCGTGCATTTCACGCGAATGCTTGGCTGTCGCCAGCTCCAGAATTTTTTGATGCTCGGGAGGCATCGAATCCCACTTGGCCTTGTTGATCAACATTCCGTCAGCGTAACCGGGGTTGATCATATTCAGGTAGGTGTAGTGCTTGGCGGCCTCGTGCAGCTTAAGCGCTTTATACTCCAGCGAGCCGCCGTAGATCACCCCGTCGATAGCTCCGGTTGATAGCGCGACATAGAGCTCCTGACTCGGTAGATAGACCGTAGGAATACCGAGTTTCTGAAGAATAGAGCCGACAGTCGCCGTCGCGCGAATTTTCATCTTCTTCAGATCTTCCAAACTATTGACCGGCTCTTTGGTCAGCAGATCGTACGGACCACCGAAGACCGGCCCCATGTAATGAACGCCTTTCTCGGCATAGGCTTCCTTGATCAGATCACCCAGCCCTTTGCCATCATGGACGTACATCGCCTCATCAAAGCTGGTCCAGGCACCGGGAATACCACTCTCAATCTTGGCAATATCCAGCTGGCCGGCCCAATATCCACCGTAGCCCTGGCACATATCCAAGGTGCCCTTGCCAACCGCATCCAGCATCTGGTCATTAGGCACTAGCTCGGAACCACGAAAGCGAGTGATACGCAGACTCTTGTTAGAACTGGTCTTCACATCATTGGCAAAGGCCTTATACAGATCGTCTGTCTCAGTACCGTAAAGGGTCTGCATCCGCAGGCGAGTCGTACCAGCAGCCAACGCACTGGTTGTCGCCATCGCTAGGGGGGCTGCAACAATTCCTGCCGCTGCAGCTTTGATCAGATCACGTCTTTTCATCATTCCTTCCTTTGTTTTTATTTGCTCTTAAAGTGTAAATCAAGTCATTTCACCAGGGCGACCCCTAAACTCATGTGTGCTATTTCTAACACTTATCCTCGAAAGTGGAAAGAAAAAATGTCAATGCCTCCTGAGGAATACAGACAACGGTAGCGGTATGGATGTTTATCCAAACAGCCATAAAGCAGAAAACGGCATCCAAAAAACGCCTTATACTATTGTTAAACAACAAAAGACCAAACAAAAAGCCCATAAATGCAGTGTTTAAACGCACCTCAACAATCACCTTGTTGAATTATTTTTATACATTTTTTATTTAATTTTGTCCATAATAGCGAACACCGGCGTTTCCGACACAAACTCCAACGCCAAAGCAAGACTGTTCGATAAACAGCACAGGTAGAGCTAAAAACCCAGAAACAGCAACAGTAGCGCCGACTGCTTAGCCCTTGGCGCTCCCC
>JBFFKD010000136.1:0-6891 GCA_041555595.1 Motiliproteus sp. | reverse complement strand
GCGAAAAAGTCAGTTCGATAGAGCTCGGCGGTGGCAATAAATACCGCGAGCGTCACATCGCCAAAGGCAAGCTACTGCCGCGTGATCGCATAAATCACCTACTAGACGAGGGATCACCTTTTTTGGAGCTGTCGCAGCTGGCAGGCCATGAAGTCTACGAAGGCGAGAACGTGCCCGCGGCCGGTGTCATCACAGGCATCGGCCGGGTCAGCGGTCAGGACTGCATGATCGTCGCCAACGATCCGACCGTCAAAGGCGGTTCCTACTACCCGCTGACAGTCAAGAAACACTTGCGTGCCCAGACGATTGCCGAGCAGAACAACCTGCCCTGCATCTATCTGGTCGAGTCCGGCGGTGCCAACCTCCCGCGCCAGGATGATGTATTTCCCGATCGCGAGCACTTCGGACATATCTTCTTCAATCAGGCACGAATGTCCGCCAAAGGAATTCCTCAGATCGCCGTTGTGATGGGACTGTGCACCGCCGGTGGTGCCTATATGCCGGCGATGGCTGACGAATCCATCATCGTCCGCAACCAGGGCACCATCTTCCTGGCCGGTCCACCGCTAGTCAAAGCAGCCACCGGCGAAGTGGTTTCCGCCGAAGATCTGGGCGGCGCCGACATTCACTGTAAAACATCCGGTGTTGCCGACCACTACGCCCAGAATGACAAGCATGCACTCGAAATAGCCCGCTCATCGGTATCACGACTAAACCGCTATAAGCAGCTCGGTTTGGATATTCGCCCATCCGTACCGCCTGTGTACGGTTCGGAAGAGCTTTATGGTGTGGTCGGCACGGATCTGCGCAAGCCTTACGATGTTCGCGAAGTGATCGCCCGCATCGTTGACGGTTCAGATTTCGACGAATTCAAGAAGCTGTACGGCACCACGTTGGTGACCGGTTTTGCCCGCATTCACGGTTACCCGGTCGGCATCATCGCCAACAACGGCGTACTGTTCTCCGAAGCCGCCCAGAAAGGTGCTCACTTTATCGAGCTGTGTTGCCAGCGCAAGATCCCGCTGCTGTTCCTGCAAAACGTTACCGGCTTTATGGTCGGCAGCAAATACGAAGCCGAAGGGATCGCCAAGCACGGCGCCAAGATGGTCACCGCAGTCTCCTGTGCCAATGTGCCGAAGTTGACCGTAATCATCGGCGGCAGCTTTGGCGCCGGCAACTACGGCATGTGTGGCCGCGCTTACGATCCCAATTTCCTATGGATGTGGCCCAATGCCCGAATCTCTGTGATGGGTGGCGAGCAAGCTGCTGGCGTAATGGCTCAGGTCACTCGCGATGCCAAAGACCGCACCGGCGAGTCCTGGAGCGCGGAGGAGGAAGCGGCCTACAAGAAGCCGATTCTGGATATGTACGAACACCAAGGCCACCCCTACTACGCCAGCGCCCGGCTTTGGGATGACGGCGTTATCGATCCAGTCCAGACCCGTGATGTGGTCGGTATGGGGCTAGCAGCAGCATTGAACAAACCGATAGAAGAGACGCGCTTCGGCGTGTTTCGGATGTAACGGGGGGATGACCATGAACGAGCAACAGGTTCTACTCAACACCGACAGCCGGGGGATAGCCACCCTGACGCTGAATCGCCCCGAGGTGCACAACGCCTTCGACGATAACGTCATAAACAGCCTGATTCAGCACTTGGAGGCGATCGCGCAAGATGCCTCAATCCGGGTATTGATCCTGCGTTCAGAAGGTAAAAACTTCTCTGCCGGCGCCGACCTTAACTGGATGCGACGCATGGCCAAAAACAGCCACCAGGAAAACCTGATCGACGCTCGTGGTCTAGGTCGGTTGATGAAGTGTCTCAACGACCTTCCCAAACCGACGATCTGCTTGGTTCAGGGCGCCGCTTACGGCGGCGCGGTCGGACTAGCGGCCTGCTGCGACATGGTCGTCGCCACCGAAGCCAGCCAGTTCTGCCTCAGCGAGGTGCGAATCGGCTTGGTCCCAGCAGTCATCAGCCCGTATGTGGTCCGCGCCATTGGCGAGCGCCAGTCACGCCGCTACTTCCTTACCGCCGAAGCGTTCAATGCGATCCAAGCTCAGAACTGGGGATTGGTGCACGAGGTGGTCGAAACCCACGAGCAGCTTGATTGCGCTAAAGAGCTACTGATTAAACAATTACTCAACAACAGCCCACGTGGCATCGAAGCCGCCAAAGACCTGATCTATGCAGTCAGCAGCAAGCCGATCGTTGACGACGTGATCGAAGACACGGCCAACCGGATCGCCGATATCCGGGTCAGCGAAGAGGGGCAGGAAGGACTGAGCGCCTTTCTTGAAAAGCGTAAGCCCAGCTGGATTCAGCAATAGTCAGCGGCAACCGTACAGTTACTGGAGCACAACATGTTTAACAAAATCCTGATAGCCAACCGCGGTGAGATCGCCTGCCGGATTATCCAGACCGCCCACCAGATGGGCGTTAAATGCGTCGCTGTTTACTCCGAAGCCGACCGTAACGCCCGCCATGTAGCGCTGGCCGATGAGGCTGTACTGCTAGGACCGGCCCCGAGCCGTGAAAGCTATCTACGTATTGACAAGGTGATAGAAGCCGCCAAACTGACCGGCGCCCAAGCCGTCCACCCTGGCTATGGCTTCCTGTCTGAAAATGCCGAATTTGCCCAGGCGCTGGCCGACAACGGATTGGTCTTTATCGGCCCACCGATCGGCGCTATCGAATCGATGGGGTCCAAGAGTGCGGCCAAGACCATCATGGAAGCGGCCAAGGTACCGCTGGTGCCGGGCTATCACGGTGATGATCAGACCAAGTCGCTGATCAAAACTGAAGCCCAACGCTGCGGCTACCCGGTACTGCTCAAAGCCGTTGCCGGTGGTGGCGGTAAAGGGATGCGGGTGGTCTGGAAAGACGAAGAGTTCGACGAAGCGTTCGACGCCGCCAAACGCGAGGGCGAAAGCAGTTTCAACAACGGCGACATGCTGGTCGAAAAATACCTGACCAAACCACGCCACGTAGAGATCCAGGTGTTCTGCGATCGCCACGGCAACGGTGTCTATCTGGGCGATCGTGACTGCTCGGTGCAGCGTCGCCACCAGAAGGTGATCGAAGAGGCGCCAGCACCGAATATTCCAGCTGATATTCGCAAGGCGATGGGAGAAGCCGCAGTCCAAGCAGCACAGGCGATCGATTACGTTGGCGCCGGCACGGTCGAGTTCTTGTACGACGAGGATGGCAGCTTCTACTTTATGGAGATGAACACCCGATTGCAGGTTGAACATCCTGTAACCGAACTGGTGACTCGTCAGGATCTGGTCGAGTGGCAACTGCGCGTCGCCGCCGGCCAAGCACTTCCGATAGCCCAAAGCGATGTCTCGCTGCATGGCCATTCGCTCGAAGTGCGAATCTACGCTGAAGACCCCGATACCGACTTTATGCCCGCCACCGGAACCCTTGACTATCTCCGCACGCCGGCAGAAAGCCGTTATGTGCGGGTCGATACCGGCGTGATCGAAGGCGATACCGTTAGCCATTACTATGATCCGATGATCGCCAAGCTTATCGTCTGGGACGAGGACCGCGATCTGGCGCTTCGCCGTATGCAGCAAGCGCTGGAGGATTACCGAATTTGTGGTATCAAGACCAATCTGGGATTCCTCACCAAGCTCGCCGGGAGTAAGAGTTTCGTAGACTTTGATGTAGACACCGGCTTTATCGAGCGTCACCACGACCAGCTGTTCAGCAAAGAAACAATCGATGAAAATCGCTACATCGCCCTAGCTGCCTGCTTCCTGACTCTGAACCGCCAATCACAGCAGGCTAACACCAATGACCCAACCTCGCCGTTCAATCGTCAAAACAGTTTCCGCCTCAACAGTCAGTTCGCCCAACCCTATGAGCTGACACACGCTGAAAATAACCATGCAGTCACCGTGCTCGAGCGAGATGACGATTTTCTGGTCAATGTCGATGGCGCGGAATATCAGGTGAAGGGGGATCTTAATGGAGATCAGCTAAGCGCCACTCTGAACGGTCATAAGTTCTCAGTCGCGGCGTTCCAATACGGTGACGATATCACCCTGTTCCACGATGGGTTGCAGTTTGAATGTCAGCGTCATATCGAAATACACGATGCCTCTGACAGTGGCCATCAGGGCTCTCTAGCGGCACCGATGACTGGCACCGTGGTCGCAGTACTCAAAGAGACTGGAAGTGTGGTCGAAGCCGGTGAAGGTTTGATCGTGATCGAAGCGATGAAGATGGAACAGACCATTACCGCGCCGTTTGCAGGCAGAGTCAGCGAAGTCTACTTCAAGCCCGGTGATCAGGTTGATGATGGCGTCGAGTTACTGGCGCTTGAAGCGATTGAGGAGGCCTAGCAATGCAGATCTCTCCCCTGCTACCGAAACAGGTTCGAATCGTCGAGGTCGGCGCCCGCGATGGCCTCCAGAATGAGCCGGGCGATGTGGTCGACACCGCCATCAAACTCGAGCTGATCAACCGGCTCGGACTGGCGGGAGTCAATTACATCGAGGCTGCAAGTTTCGTCTCGCCCAAATGGGTACCGCAGATGGGCGATGCAACGGCTGTGATGACGGGGATCGTGCCTCAGGCTGACATCACCTACGCTGCACTGACGCCGAACCTTAAAGGGCTGGAAAGCGCTATCGAAGCAGGCGTTAAAGAGGTGGCGGTGTTCGGTGCCGCTTCGGAGAGTTTTTCGCAGAAAAACATCAACTGCTCGGTAGCCGAAAGCCTGCAACGATTTGAAGCGGTGATGGCTCGCGCCCAGTCCGAAGGGATTCGCGTACGAGGGTATGTCTCGACAGTACTGGGCTGCCCCTACGAGGGTAACATCGCTCCCGACAAGGTGGCCGAAGTGGCCAACACCCTGTATCAGATGGGCTGTTACGAAATTTCGCTCGGCGACACTATCGGCACCGGTACTCCGATCAAGGCCAAACAGATGCTCGAGGCGGTCGCGCGCAAGATCCCGATGGCAAGCCTAGCCGCTCACTTCCACGACACCTACGGTCAGGCTCTGCCCAACCTGCTGGCCGTGCTAGAAGAGGGGCTGGCGGTGATCGATAGTTCGGTTGCCGGTTTGGGTGGTTGCCCGTATGCCAAAGGAGCATCAGGTAACGTCGCCACCGAAGATGTGATCTACATGCTACACGGCATGGGGATCGATACCGGTATCGATCTAGACAAACTGATCGACGCCGGTAACTACATCATGGCTCAGCTCAATCGTCAGACTCGTTCCAAGGTGGCGCGCGCGCGCGGTTAATCGTCTGTCTATATCAGCGACAGCGAACGTTCAGGGCGAGCAGGCAGATCTGCTCGCCCTTTTTTATAACAACAGCTAGACAGCTGCGCCGATGACCGTTTCAGGCTAAAATACCGCCTCAACTCAATCAGTGTAAGCCGACCATGAAACAACCGAACACCTCGACCGAGTCTCAGTATCCTCCCGCCCCACTATTCAAACGGCTGGCAGCTATGCTGTACGACAGCCTGCTGGTCCTGGCATTGTGGATGGTAATCGGGGCGCTCGGTGTGGCGTTCAACGGTGGTGAAGCGGTCACTGGGCCGGTGCTCAACAGCGCACTGTTTCTCGTGACGTTCCTGTTTTTCATGCTGTTCTGGACCCGCAGCGGCCAAACGCTGGGAATGCTAGCCTGGAAGATACGGATTCAAACCCCCGAGGGTCAGGCGATCAGTGGCCTACAAGCACTGTTGCGATTTTTCTGTGCGGCTGTTTCGGCGGCTTGTCTGGGTGCCGGTTACTGGGTCATGCTGATCCGAGCTGACCAAACCACCTGGCACGATCGCTACTCGGACAGCCGTGTGGTTGAGCTACCCAAAAAGAACAAATAAGCCACTAACTAATCGCCATCTATTGCGATCTTTTAGCAGGTTGATTGCAACGCAGTGGTACTTTCAACCAGCAGCCCATCGACAAACAAGCTCATCTCGCCGGCCTGCATCTTATGCCACTGCTCATTTTCGGTCAGAGGCTCCGTGGCGATAACCGTAACCACATCACCCGGTTGGGTTTCCTGACAGAAGTCGACCACCACATCGTCGTCCTTCAAAGATGCTTCGCCGAACGGCGCCCGCCGAGTGATCCAGTTCAGTTTGCTGCTGCAATACGCGAACAGATGATGTGAATCGCTCAGCAACATATTGAACACCCCCAATCCACGCAACTGGTCGCATTGCCTCTGAATAAAGGCGGATAACTCGGCGCGCTCAGGCGGCTCTGGAAACTGCTCTCGTAAGGTACCGAGCAGCCAGCACATAGCGTATTCACTGTCGGTACTGCCGACTGGACGGTAACTCCCTAATGGCAACTCGAACAATTGAGAATCGAGCTGACCGTTATGGGCAAAGGTCCAGTGTTGTCCCCACAGCTCGCGACTGAACGGATGGGTGTTCTCCAACGAAATTTTACCAACGTTAGCCTGGCGGATATGACTGATCACCACATGACTCTTGATCGGATGCTCTCGGACCAGCTGGGCGATACGCGATTGCGAGCTGGGTTCCGGGTCATGGAAACTGCGCAGCCCCTTACCCTCATAAAACGCAATTCCCCAACCATCACGATGCGGACCGGTCTGGCCACCGCGTTGCATCAGTCCGGAAAAACTAAAGCAGATATCGGTGGGGACGTTGGCACTCATTCCCAGCAGTTCGCACATGGCTGTCTCGTATTGTCTGAATGGATTTAACGATGAGCCGCTATTTTGTGAGAAAGCCGTCGGTGGGTCAAAGGTAAATAGTGGTGACCTGTTTGAATTGGTACTCAGAAACACGCGTGCTCATACTCCTCCTCAAGCTGATCAATAGCTGGGCGCCAATGTTCCCATTCCGATCGAAGGAGGCTGAATTGTTCTGGTAGGAGGTATGAT
>JBFFKD010000135.1:0-6940 GCA_041555595.1 Motiliproteus sp. | reverse complement strand
TGGCCCAGCGCAGTCGGGATATGGCGCGGCAGGAGTTTGTCGAGCTGGAGCAGTTTGCCCGTCAGCGTGATGGCATCGATCGCTTGGCGGCCTGGGATGTCGGTTACTACGGCGAGAAGCTGCGTCAGCAGCGTTACGCGCTGTCGCAGGAGCAGCTAAGGCCCTATTTCCCGGCACCGACGGTGATGACGGGGATGTTCGGCATCGCCGCCGAGCTGTTCAATATCGAGATCATGGCCGAAGATCAATCGGCGGCACCGGTTCAACCCAGCAGCGCGCTCTGGCACCCCGAGGCGCGATTGTTCCGGATTAACCGTGACGGCGAGACGATCGGCTTCTTCTATCTCGATCTGTACGCACGGGCCCACAAACGCGGCGGCGCTTGGATGGACGAATGCCGGGTACGACGTCGGCTTGATGACGGCTCTGTCCAGTTGCCGGTGGCCTATCTGGTTTGCAACTTTACCCCGCCGGTCGGCGATGATCCGGCACTGCTGACCCACAACGAGGTCACCACCCTGTTCCACGAGTTTGGTCATGGTCTGCACCATATGCTGACCCGGATCGATTGGGCCGGGGTGTCGGGTATCAACGGGGTGGCCTGGGATGCGGTCGAGCTGCCGAGTCAATTTATGGAGAACTGGTGTTGGCAGCCCGAAGCCTTGGCACGGATCTCGGGTCACTATCAGACCGGCGAGCCGCTACCGCAGCCGTTGCTCGATGCGATGCTGGCGGCGCGCAATTTTCAGGCAGGCATGATGATGGTTCGGCAGCTGGAGTTTTCGCTGTTCGATTTTGTGCTGCACCGTGATTACGTGCCGGGGCAGACCGATGTTCAGGCGCTGCTCAACCAGATCCGCACCGAGACGGCGGTGGTGCCGGTGCCCGACTTTAACCGGTTTCAGAACAGCTTCTCACATATCTTCTCCGGCGGTTACGCGGCAGGGTACTACAGCTACAAGTGGGCCGAGGTGTTATCGGCCGATGCGTTCTCCCGCTTCGAACAGGAGGGCGTTTTTAATACCGACACCGGCGCATCGTTCCTGCATCATATCTTGGAGCCTGGTGGTTCGGCCGAGCCGATGGCGTTATTTAAAGCCTTTCGGGGACGTGAGCCTAAGGTTGATGCCCTATTGCGGCACTCAGGTATTGTCACTCCTACAGCTAAGGTTATAGCATGAAGCCGATCAAGCGTTTTATCGCAGGCGCGGTTTGTCCGCGTTGCGGCGAGTTGGATAAGTTGCGCACCTGGCGTGACGAGATCAAAGAGTACCGTGAGTGTGTCCAGTGCCAGTATCAGGACGCGATGCGGCTCGATGGCCGTAACGATGTTGATGAGCTGGCGACCCGGGTCAACCAGACTGAGAGTCTGCTGAAACCGGCTCAACCGACGCCGGATGAGCAGGTACTCAATTTGATGCCGATGCCCGCAGTACCGAATAAAAAAAATAACGAAACATAAATTAACGATCCACTGATTGAACGGACTTCGATCAATCATAAGGAAAACCCTATGGGACGCGCACCGGCCTTCGACCGTGAGCAGATATTGGCTCAAGTCACCGAGCTGTTCTGGCTCAATGGCTATCAGGCCACCTCGGTGGCGGATCTGGTGCAGCAGACCCGGCTCAAACCGGGTAGCCTCTACAACAGCTTCACCAGCAAGCACCAGCTATTGCTCGAGAGTATCGAGCGCTACGGCCGTGACAGTATTGATTGGGTGCGTACTCTGCTGGATCAGCACCTGCCGTTGGATCAGTTGCTCGGGCAGTTGTTGCAAGCGGTGGTTGATCAGAGCTGTAGCGATCCGGACGCCAAAGGCTGCTTTCTGCTTAATATTAAACTGGAGATGGCCGCTGAAGATCCGGCGGTACAAGCCCTGGTCGAGCGGATCTTCGGCCAGGTCGAACTGGCGTTGGCTGAGGCGATCAACAAGGCGATCAAGTGTGATCAGCTTAAACCTGATACCAACGCGCCGGTACTGGCCAAATATCTGCTGATGTCGATCTGTGGATTGCGCATTCTGGCGCGTGATCGCACTGACCGTGCGATGCTGGAGGCGATGGTCGAGCAGATCATGATCGCGGTTCAGCAAGCACAGGTGACGCATCAATTGGCACCCGCGTGATTGAACGCTGCGGCTGGTGTGCCGAGAGTGAACTGTACCAGCAATACCACGATCAGGATTGGGGGGTGCCGCTACACGATGACCAGCGGCTGTTTGAGTTCCTGATTCTTGAAGGCGCCCAGGCCGGATTAAGCTGGATCACGATCCTCAAAAAACGTGACCACTACCGACGGCTGTACGATCACTTCGATCCGGTCAAGGTCGCCCGTTACGGCGTCGAAAAACGGCAGAGTTTACTGGCTGATGCCGGTATCGTCCGCAATCGACTCAAGGTGGATGCGTCGATTAACAATGCCCAGGCGTTTTTGGCAGTACAGGTCGAGTTCGGTAGCTTCGCCCGTTATATCTGGTCCTTTGTCGATCATCAGCCACAACTCAATCACTGGCAGTCGCTGGCCGATGTTCCGGTGTCGACTCCGATCTCTGAAGCGATGAGCAAAGATCTGAAAAAACGTGGCTTTAAATTCGTTGGCCCGACCATCTGCTACGCCTTTATGCAGGCCACCGGTATGGTCAACGACCATCTGGTAAGCTGCCATCGGCATGCCCAGCTACTGTGACCCGCTTTTGTTAATCGTTGCTGTTAATCGTTATGGTGGATAATCGCTGTGGATAAGCTTACCGGCATCGCTCCGGCTGCCTCAGATGGCCAACAACGTCGCGCCGATCTATTCGGCCTGGGCGCGGTGCTGTGCTGGTCGACCGTCGCCACCGCTTTCAAACTCAGCCTGGCCTATCTCACCCCGGCGCAACTGGTACTGTGTGCCAGTGTCGTCTCCTGGCTATTTCTGGCCGGCTTGTTGCTCTGGCGGGGTCAATTCAAAACCACCCTAGGGCTGTTTGCTCGGCATAAACGCGATACCTTGTTACTCGGTGCGCTCAATCCGGCGTTGTATTATCTGGTGTTGTTTCAGGCCTACGACCTGCTGCCGGCGCAGGAGGCGCAAGCACTCAATTACACCTGGGCGCTGACGCTGTCGCTGCTGGCGGTTCCATTGCTGGGGCACCGACTGAAACCGGCCGAGGGGCTGGCTGCGCTGGTCTGCTATAGCGGGGTCGTGGTGATCGCCACGCGCGGCGATCCGCTGGCGTTGCAGTTTGAAAGCCTCAATGGCGTGCTGCTGGCGCTAGTCAGTACCCTGATCTGGGCGCTGTACTGGATTCTCAATACCCGTGACCGGCGTGAGCCGGTTGCCAGCCTGTTCATGAACTTCAGTGTCGGCATCGTGCTGCTGCTGATCTATTGCGCACTGACCGGCGAACTGTCGCACTGGTCTCAGGCGGGTTTGCTGGGTGCCGGTTATATCGGATTGTTTGAGATGGGGCTGAGTTTTGTCTGTTGGCTGCTGGCGATGAAACTGACCCTCAGTACTGCCCGAATCGCCAATCTGATCTTTATCTCGCCGTTACTGTCATTGCTATTGATCAGCACCGTACTGGGCGAGACGATTCTTAATTCGACCTTGGTTGGGCTGGGGCTGATTTTGGCTGGATTGGTGTTGCAGCGTGTCGTGGCGGCCAAAAACCAGTAGTGGCCAAGCCCGCTCTTGCTGATGACCGACTGACCCTAACGACTAACCCGAGCACGTCTTTTATGTTCCAGAACCTGGCACAACAGTTTCCGATCGGGGTGCGATTTATGCTGCTGTCGGCGCTGGGTTTCGCGCTGATGGCGGTCTGCGTCAAGCAGGTCAGTGGTTACGGTATCCCGGTGCTGGAGATTGTGGCGGCTCGAGCGGCGGTATCTTTGTTGATCAGCTATCTGGATATCCGCCGTAAGCGACTATCCCCCTGGGGGCATCACCAGGGTTTGCTGTTCGCTCGAGGTGCGGTCGGATCGCTGGCGCTGGTCTGTGTTTACTATGCAATCACGACCTTGTCGCTGGCCAGTGCCACCCTGTTGCAATACCTGCATCCGGCCTTCACTGCCGTGCTGGCGTGGTTGTTTTTGAAGGAGCGGATTCAACGGGCCACGGCGCTGTGCATCTGCCTGAGCCTAGCCGGCTTGGTGGTGATATCAAAGCCGGGGCTGATGCTGGCAACGGTTCCCGAATTACCGACCCTGAGTCTGATCGCCGCGCTATGCGGGGCGTTGGGGAGCGCGGTGGCTTATGTGCTGGTGCGGCGTTTGAGTCGGGTTGAGGACAGCTCGGTGATTATCTTCTACTTCCCGCTGATCGCGTTGCCGTTATCGCTGTTGTTGCTCGGCGACGACGCTGTCATGCCGGGCGTCGAGGCGACCGGGTTGTTGCTGCTGGTCGGGGTCTTCACCCAGGTCGGGCAAGTCGGTTTGACCAAGGCGATGCAGACCGAGTCGGCGGGGCGGGCGACCGCGTTCTCCTACATTCAGGTGGTCTTTGCATTCGTGCTCGGTTGGGCTTTTTTTGGCGAGTTACCGACCTTGTCGACCTGGCTGGGTGGTGGTCTGATCATGGCGGGTGCGCTACTCAATGCGCTGTGGAAGCGCTGAACTACTGCCTTAGCCGCTGCGGTAACGGCAGGCTGTGACTGAGCAGAAACATCACCGCAGCACAGACGACGACCGAGGGGCCGGCCGGAGTATCCCATTGGTACGAAGCGGCCAGCCCGAGACAGACCGATACCACGCCGATGCAGCTGGCCAGCAGTGCCATCTTCTCCGGCGTGTCAGAGAAGCGACGAGAGGTCGCCGCTGGAATGATCAGTAACGAGGTGATCAGCAGCACCCCGATCACCTTCATCGCCACGGCGATAACGATGCCAACCAGTAACATCAGTGCCAGCCGAACCTGCACCACCGGTACCCCTTCGACCTGCGCCAGCTCCTCATCGATGGTGATCGCCAGTAGCGGGTTCCACAGTTTGATCAGCAGTCCCAGTACCAGCACGCCGCCGCCGTAGATCCACAACAGATCGTTTTGGCTGACCGCCAGCAGGTCGCCAAACAGATAACCCATCAGATCGACTCGCACTTCGGGCAGAAAGCTCAGCGCCACCAGTCCCAGCGACAGGGTACTGTGAGCCATGATCCCGAGCAGGGTATCGGTGGCGATGATGCGGCGACGTTGCAACGATACCAGCAGCAGAGCCAGCAGCACGCAACAGGCGATCACGGCCAGGTTCAGATCGAGATCGGTGAGAATGCCCAAGGCGATTCCAAGCAGCGCCGCATGCGCCAGGGTATCGCCGAAGTACGCCATCCGTCGCCATACCACGAAAGCGCCCAGAGGACCGGCAATAATCGCCACCCCGATACCGCCAAGCAGCGCCCGGATTAGAAAATCAGCCATCAGTGAGAGCCTCCGCAGCAGTCGGGGTCAGGGGTATGGGGGTGGTCGCTGATCACATTGCCGTGGTCATCGTGGCGATGGTTATGCTGGTGGTTATACAGCGCCAGGTTGTCGGCGCCTTTGCGGCCGAACAGTTCGATATAGGAGGGATCGTTACTGACCTGCTCGGGGTGGCCCGAACAGCAGATATGTTGGTTGAGGCAGATCACCGTGTCGGTGCTGGCCATCACCAGATGCAAGTCGTGAGACACCATCAGCACGCCACAGCCGAACCGCTGTCGCAGCTCGGCGATCAGCGCGTACAGTTCGATCTGGCCGTTGACGTCAACGCCCTGGGTCGGTTCGTCCAGAATCAGCAACTGCGGCTGGCGCAACAGCGCTCGCGCCAGCAAGACGCGCTGGGTTTCACCGCCCGACAACAGTTGCATCGGGCTGGTCAGCAGGTGATCGGCGCGTACTTCGGCCAGCGCCCGCTTCAGCTCGACCTCGGTGTAGCGGCCCGCCAGCTGCAAGAATCGCTTTACCGTCAGCGGCAGGGTGGCATCGATATGCAGTTTTTGCGGCATATAGCCCAGCCGCAGCTTGGGCTGGCGGCTGATGCGGCCGCTGTCGGGTTCGATTAGGCCGAGTAACAACCGCACCAGTGTCGATTTGCCCGAGCCGTTGGGGCCGATCAGGGTGGTGATACTGTCGGCTTCTAAGCGTAGGTTGATGTTGGACAGGATGGTCCGGCCGCTGCGATTGAGGCAGACCTGCTGGGTTTCGATCAATGCGCTCATACGGTTGGCTCCACTATGTTGCTGCCGGACTCTGTCTGGCAGCTCGGGCAGAGCCCGGAAAGCTCGATGGTTTCTGATTCGACCTTGAATCCCTGCGCGCCGGCGTGCTGCTTGAGCGGATCGGCCAGAGTGTCGGTGGGTAACTCCTGCGCGCTGCCGCAGCCACGACAGATCAGGAAGTAGCCCTGATGATGCCGCTGCGGATGACTGCAACCGATAAAAGCGTTGAGCGAGGTGATCCGGTGCGCCAGTCCCTGTTCGAGCAGAAATTCCAGCGCCCGGTAGACCGTTGGCGGTGCCGAATTGAAACCTTCACCACCGAGCTGTTCCAGAATCTGGTAGGCGCCGAGTGGTTTGTGGCTCTGCCAGATCAGCTCCAGTACCCGTTGCCGGACCGGTGTAAAGCGAACGCCATGCTGCAGGCATAGGGTTTTGGCTCGATCCAATGCCTGATTAATGCAGTGGTGGTGATTGTGCCCGCTGCTAAAAGCCGGGCAGCTTGGCTCGGTTGATGTTGAGCTGGGGGGTGGCGGTCTGTGTTGCGATAGAGTGTTGGGCATGGCGGGGCATCGGATTTAGCAGGGGAAAGAAATGTTATGTTATAACTTTGCTTACAGCAAGCATGCCAATCAGCCACTCGGAGCCGTCAGGGTGGGTAGTCATGGATGAATAACAGGGAGGTAACCTATGGTGCAGATGGGGAGACTCGAACTCCCACGTACTTACGTACACTAGCACCTGAAGCTAGCGCGTCTACCAATTCC
>JBFFKD010000134.1:0-6952 GCA_041555595.1 Motiliproteus sp. | reverse complement strand
GGGTCTCTGCTGATGAGGTGCTGCTGTATGGCTTGATCCTGTCCGCACTGTTGTTGCTGATCGTCGATGCGGCGCAACTGCTATTGAAAAAGCGTCGCGCTGGTGCGCTGGCCAGCTGAGTTGTTAAGCTGTGCGCTGAACTCAAAACGATAGAGAACGCCATGGCTGTGCCGATTAAACTGTTACTGATCGATGCGATGAATATGATTCGTCGAATTCATGCTGCCGTACCCGGTGAGGGTGAGGCGGCGATGGAGGCGGCGTTGACCACCTCGGGGCAGGTGGTCGGCCGCTTGTTGAGTCGGTTTGAGCCGACTCATGGCGTTTGCGCCTTCGACGGTTGGGAGAAAAGCTGGCGTCACCGTGAATACCCGGACTATAAAGCCGGACGCAAGCCGATGCCCGATACCTTGAAGGATGGGTTGGACCGGTTTCATCAGCTGTTTCGCTATAAAGGGCTACTCAGCCTGACCTATACCGATCTGGAAGCCGACGATATCCTGACCACGCTGGCGACCAAGGTGCTCGATGCCGGTGGTCAGGTGGTGCTGGTGTCGACCGATAAGGGCTTCGCCCAGTTGCTAGAGCGTGGTTCCGATAAATTGGTGCTGTGGGATCACTTTGGTCGGCAGCAGATCGATGATGTCTTTGTTGAACGTCGGTTCGACGTTAAGCCGGCCCAGCTGAGTGATTATCTGGCGCTATGCGGAGATACCACCAACCATATTCGCGGTATCGATGGCATCGGCGCCAAGACGGCCGCTAAGTTGCTGGCCGAGTATGATGACCTGGAGGGGGTCTACGCCAATCTGGCTGCACTGCCCGATAAGCAGGCGGCCAAGCTGGAGGGACGGTGGGAGCAGGTCGAACAGGCGCGCCGGTTGGTCCGGTTGCGTACCGATCTGCAACTGGATTGTTCGTTGCGCGATTTTCGCTTGGGTGAGGTGATTGCTGCACCGATTACGCGGTCCAGTTGATCGGTTTGTTGACGATTACTGGCGATCTTTTTTCCTGGCAGCGACGACTTGTCGACAGTCAGCAGCGGCTGCGCTTTGATATGGCTTTTACAGCTTAACCTTGGCTCGCTATTTGGGTAGAATCCGCTGTTTTGCTGTGGTCTCTCATCGGCGCTGTTTCTGGTGACTTAGCGTTTTCGAATCGATTTAGGATAATTCATGCTGTTCAACAAGCTGCCTGACGAGCTGTTCCTGCCGTTGTCCGGTCAGAATCGTCAGATCTATCAGACGGTTTTGATCGAGCTGGCCGATCTGTTTTTCGACGAAGATCTGATCGATCCGTTTATTCCCAAAGATCTGGTGCGTTCGACCATCGAAGAGGCGGTGGTTAAGCATGGTATCCGCAGCTGGGCGCACGAACCCGAGGATGAGCCCGAAGGCAAGGCCGACAGTGCCGAGCCGATGCCGATCCCCAAGACCAGTGCCGACTATACCAACCGGATCTACCGTCGGCTGGTCAAGACCGGTTGGATCGACGAAGAGCAGCAGCTGTATCGTACCTATGTGTTGATGGCGCCGTCGATCAGCCATCTGTTGCGTACCCTGATCGATGTGGCTTCCTTCCAGAAGAAGAGCTATGGCGGGGCGGTGTTGAACGTGCTCAGCTCGGTCGAGGCGGCGATCAATGACCCGATCGGCCGGGGGCTGACGCTGCAGGAAGCGGCCCGCACCTCGGCTGAGTTCAGTGCGCACCTGACCGATATGCTGCTGGGGCTGCGCGAGCTGCGCCAGAGTTTTGCCGCATCGACCAATCCGCAGGATATTGTGCGCGACTTCTTCCAGCATTTCGTCGAGGCGATTCTGGTCTCGGACTACAAGACCCTCAAGACGCACAACAACCCGTTCCGGTTCCGGCGTCAGCTGTTGTCGATGTTGAAAGAGCTGCAGTTTGATGAGGTCAAGCGTAACCAGCTGATCGATCACTATCAGGAGGTGCTGGAGCTGACCAACGCCGAGGCCGAGGTCAAGGTCGATCAGCATATCTCGCGGATCATCCGAATCTTCGAATCGATCGACGAGCGGTTGGCAGCGATCGACGATTTCCGGTTCCGATTGGAGAAGCGGGTATCCGACACCGTTCGCTACATGGACAAGACCACGCCGGGGATGAGTGCCCGGTTGTCGCGGTTGATCTCCAAGCTAGCCGAACGTGATGACAACGACATTCCGCACGCCGATACGTTGGAGAGTTACGCGTTGCTGTCACCGCGCAGTATTCGTAGCGCGCCGCGTCGCCGCACTCCGCCGAGCCTGAAGGTGATCCAGCAGCGAGTGATCGATCCACAAGTGCTGGAGATGCGGCATCGCTTTAAAGAGTATAAAGATCGCCGTCAGATCAACGGTGCCAAGCTCGAAAATTACATCGAGGGTCAGCTTGGTGGTGCCGATAGCCTGCGCGCTGAACAGTTCCGGATCGACTCGATCGAGGACTATATCGCCTTCAGTTACGTTCGCCACATGGCCTCATTGGGCAACAAGGGGAAAAACCTGGATGGCAAATATCGGATCGAGTTTGATGACGATTACAGCACCATCGCCGACGTGGTCGAATGTCGGGGCTTCACCATTTTTCGTGATACAGAACACCGTCAAACCAATACATCAGAAGGGCAAGCCACATGCTAGGTGATCTTAAGAAAATTCTCAGCCGTTTCGAACAGGTCGAGGCTGAGGAGTTCACGCTGGCGGCGAATAAATTGCTGGTGAACCAGTTCCTGTATGCCGATAAGCCGTCGCATCGGCCGCATTACTTTTTGATCTCGAACCATATCGGTTACTTCACCAATCTGTTTGAGGCGATCGGTTGGTCGCTGAGCCACCAGCCCGACGAGTCCTATATCGGGCTGATCCCCAAGGGTGAGGAGCGCTACCTGCGATTGCGGCTGGACGAGTCGCTGTTCCTGTTGTGTCTGCGCCAGCAGTATGAACAGAAACTGGAGAACTTTGATGTTGAAGGCGGCAAAGCGTTCATCGCCTCCGACGACCTGCTGCAGCTGTACGAGAACCTGACCGCCAAGGAGATCCCCAACGAGACCCGCTTCAAAGAGATTTTGAGTCTGTTCAGTCGTCATGGGGTGATCGAGAAAGGCAAGCCTGCAGAAACCGAGCCGAAGAATATTCCGCTGATGATCAACCCGTCGATCCGGCAGCTGGTGGTCGAAGACTGGGTCACTCAACTCGAGGGCTTGGCTGAAGGCAGCGACTCCGATAGCGACGAGGCCAGTGAACAGTCAACGTTGGAGGCCGATGAGCTGGCCGCACAGGATGCTGAAACTGCGCCTGAGCAGGCCCCTGTCGTGGATGAACCGGCAGATCAACCAGCCAAGAGTGAAGCGGAGAGCGCCCAATGAAACTGTTAAACAAGATCGTACTGGTTAACTGGTATGTATTGGGTGCGGTCGAGATTCCGATTCGCGGCAATGTCGCCATTGTCGGCCCCAACGGTTCGGGCAAGTCGTCGCTGCTGGATGCGATCCAGACCGTTCTGGTGGGTGGTAACAAGCGCTATCTGAGCTTTAACGCCAGCGCCGGTCAAAAGTCCGAGCGAAGCTTGCGCACCTATTGTTTGGGGTTTCTCGACGACAGCACCGGCAAAGGCAAGCTGGCACGCGAAGATTCGATCACCTACCTGGCGCTGGAGTTCAAAGATGAAGACTCGGGTCAGGTCGATACCGTTGGTTTGGCGATCAGTGCTTCGCTGTCGTCACCCGACGAGGAGATCGAGGGCCGCTTCATCCTGCCCGATACTTCGGTAACGCTGGATGATTTCACCGCGCAAGCTAATGGGGGTCGTATCCCGCGTGGCTGGACCGAGGTTCGCGATGCGCTGCGCCAGCGTTGTCCGGCCATGACGCTGGAAAAGCGTACCAGTCGATTCCTGAAAGAGATGATGGCGCTGCTGTCGCACGACGGCAACATGCCGATCGACGACGACAAGTTCCTGAAGAATTTCCGAAACGCGATCAAGTTCACCCCGATCGATAGCCCAACCCGATTCGTCCGCGAGTATGTACTGGATCAGAAGCTGGTTCAGGTCGGCGATTTCCGCAAATCGCTGGAAGAGTACCGGGCGATGGAGGCCAAGACCAAAGAGGTTGCGGCGCGGATCGATGAGTTGGAGAAGGTGCAGGATCTGTGTGTCGGCGTTAAGCGTAACGCTAAAAACAGTGTCGAGTATGAGTGGGTGGTACACGAAGCTCGATTTGAAGCGGCCGACTTGAAGAAGGAATCGGTTGAAGAGAAGTTTGAGGCAGAGCAGGAGAGGAGTGAGAGTCTGCAGGTTCAGTCCGATAAGCTCGATGCCGAGCTGCAGCGACTGATGCAGTCACTGGCCGATACCCGCGCCGAACTGAACAACTCTGACTCAGCCGGCCGGATTAAAGAGCTGGAACTCAAGACCGATGCCAAGCAGCACGAGCTGAGTGTGGTCAGCGACAAGATTCAGGGCAGCTACAACTTGCTACGCTCGGCGGTCGGCTTTGCCAAACATGAGAGCAGTCTGCCCGGTAATTTTGTCGAGGTGGTTAAAGAGGCGGTGGAGCTGTGGCGTGAGGGTGAAAACCTGCTCCAAGGCAGCTGGCCGCAACAGCCGATCGCGGTCGATAACTGTCTGGAGCAGATGAAGAAGCAGATCGATGGCGTGCGCCTGGAGGTGGCGCGTCGATTTGAGGGTTCGGTGATCGAGCTTAAGTCGATGCGGGATCTGCTGCAGGGGCAGCAGGGCGCGATCGAGCAACTCAAACAGGGACGGGCGCCGCTCAAGCGCAACACGATGGAGTTGATGAAGCTGCTGCAGGAATACGGCATCGAATCGACACCCTTGTGCGAGCTGACCGAGATCAATGACGATCACTGGCGCACCGCGATCGAGAGCTTTCTGGGTAATCGCCGGGAAGCACTGATTGTCGATCCATCGCAGGTTAAAGAGGCGATCACGCTGTACCGCCGTCGCGCCCGCCATCTGAAGGGGTGTCGGATCGTCAACACCACCACTTCCGAAAAATGGATGGATCGTGGCAAACGCGGCTCGCTGGCCGAGTATGTCGACTGCGAAAACTCTCATGCGTTGGCCTACATCAATCGCACCCTGGGCGGTGTGATGGCGGTTGAGTCGGAGCAGGAGCTGCTGCGTCAGGAGCGGGCATTGACCCCTGATTGTATGCTGCAGTCCGAAGGCTCGACCACCGCGATTCACGAGCAGTCACCGATGATGGGGATCCGTCATCGGCAGCAGCAGCTGCAGCGGCAGGATCAAGATTTTGAAGCGCTACAGCGCAAGTTCAGTCAGCAGGAGCTGGAGCACAAGGGGCTCGATGGCCTGAAAGATTCATTGATCCGTTTGACCGCCGGATTGACCGGGATTCAAGAGAGTACCTATTCGCTGGCCAATCAGCGCGAGATGCTCGATGCCGAGCTCGATGGCTACCGTCAGGCGATCACCGATCTGCGCAATCAAGATGACAGCGGGATGCAGCAGCAGCTGAGCGATCTGGTCGAGGCGCAGAAAGTCGCGCAGCTTGAGCACCAGCAGCTGCTGGAACAGTTGCAGAAACTGCGTACCACGCTGATCAAGCGCGAAGCCAATCTGGAAGTGCTCGAGAACGAATTGGAGGAGCACGCGCACGCCCGAGCTCTGTGCCAGGAGAAATCCGATTTTGACGCCGAATCGGCGCAGGAGAAACGTGATTATCTGGACGAGGCCTGCTCCGGTGAACTGGAGCGGATCACCTTCGATGCGGCGCGCAAGGCGCAAAACGAGCTGACCTTGGTCGAGAAGAAGAAGAACGCGGTACGTGACGCAGTGGCACAGTACAAGGCCAAGTACCACGGCACCGGTGCCTCGCATCAGCAGCTGGACAGCATCAGCCCCGATTCGGGTCACGAAGAGCTGGAGGCGTTCGTCCGGGCCACGGTCGAGGCGCTACAGCAGACCGAGCTGGCGCACTATACCAAGAAGTCGGAACGGGCCCGAATCGAAGCAGAAACTGCATTCCGATCCGATTTCGTCGCCCATTTGAACGATCAGATCGACAAGATTAAAGAGCTGATCAAAGAGCTTAACAACCACCTCAAGCGACGCCCGTTCCACGCCGAGATGTACAGCTTCACGATGAACCCCAACCCCGAGTTGAAGGAGATCTTGAAGCTGGTCGAGACCTATTCGCGGGTCGATCAGGCCAACGCCGGTGGCTTGTTCGACACCGATCTGGCCGAGGATAACCCCCACCGCGAAGCACTGGAGAAGATCCAGGCGGTACTTAAAGACGAAGGCGAGAGCTCGATTCTGCAGGACTACCGCAACTTCTATAACTTCGAGCTGGTGATCAAGGATCTGGACGGCAACGTCAAGACCAACCTGTCGCAGCGGATCAAGACCGGCTCGGGTGGTGAGCACCAGGTGCCGTTCTACGTCGCCATTGCCGCAGGTTTGGGTGCCACCTACCGGATCAAACAGAAGGTGGACGGCAGCCCACAGGGTGGTATCAGCCTGAGTATGTTCGATGAAGCGTTCAACAAGCTCGATGCGGAAAACACCCAGACCAGCCTCGGCTTTATGAGCGACCTGGGTCTGCAGACCCTGATCGCGGCGCCCGATGACAAATACTCGCTGATGGCCGCGACCATGGATACGGTGATCAACGTCTGTCGTGATGGCTCGGTGGTCGATCTGGATGTTGAGTTTCCGACCCCCAAGGGCAAGCAGCTGTTGGACTCGGACAACCCGTATCGACAGGCCCGTGAAGCGGCGTTGGAACGGATCGGTAGCGAGACTGAACCGGCGTAGTGTTGCACCAAACAAACCGGAGCTGCGTGCTTCGGTTTTGCTTTAAGGGAGAATAATAAAGGATGAGTACTTATGACCGATAACACTGAACGTCTGGCTGAGGGGCATTCCCGCTGGATGCTGGTCTATCTAGTGTTTACTGCGCTGACCT
>JBFFKD010000133.1:0-7050 GCA_041555595.1 Motiliproteus sp. | reverse complement strand
TAGCTTTGGCAATGAGCGGTTGGTGGTTTCCTACGGTGAAAACGATGGTGGCACCAGCGTCGGTGGTAGCGATCTGGACCTGGAAAACACAGCCGTCGCCTGGTTCCACAAGGTCAACGACAACTTCCAGCTGGTGGCCGAGTATGACATGGCCGAACACACCTCCAAGGAGGAGGAGGTCAATTCGATCGCGCTGGGTGCAGTACTGACCTATTAAGCTACGCTTTAGCTAGAGTACCTTAACGGGTGCTACTGATTTTAGTTCGCTGAGGTTGCGGGCCTCCCCAGCCCGGATCGACCTCAACCACCGGCAGCCGTCCCCCCTTCACGGCTGCCGGTTTTTTCATGTTTGCAGGGTCGTATTGGATAGCGCCGAGGGGCTAACGATGGCCTTGCTGGGTTAAACGCAGCCCCGCTGCTACCACTATCTAGCACTGTTTTCGCGACCATCTATCGAGTTAGCGATAGGGGTCGTAAGTACTATTCGGCAGTATTTTTTTTTGATTTAAACTGTCTTCTATTTAAAGCGATCTGCGTTGAATCCGGCAGATGCCAAGGAGGCCGCGGTGTTAGCCACCGATACCACTTTATACGAGACTAAACCATCGCTGTCGGTCGATCTGCCAGTGTTGAACAGCGTTAGCCACAATCTTGATGTCGAGGCTGCAGCACAGCAGCTGTATCGAGACCTGGTGGTTCAGCCCCTGAGTCTGGTGTTGTTTTTTTGTAGTAGCCAGTACGATCTTGAGGCGTTGTCGAAGGCGTTGCAGAACCGGTTTGGTGAGATCCCGTTGGTGGGGTGCACCACCGCCGGTGAACTGAGTTGCGACGGCTATACCCAGGGCAGTATCACCGCCATCGGTTTTAGCGCCAAGCATTTTACTATTGAGGCGGCACTGTTCGATAAGCTTGCCGATTTCAGCTTTCACGATGCCCAGGATCTGGTCCATAGCATGCTCGACGGTTGCCGTCAGCGTCAGGTGGCACCGATCATGGGGCACTCATTTGCGTTGACCCTGCTCGACGGTTTGTCGGTACGCGAGGAACAGCTGCTCAACGTCCTCAATGCCCAGCTCGGCAGCATCCCGCTGCTGGGTGGCTCGGCCGGTGACAACCTTCACTTTCGTGACACCCACGTCTATTTCGAAGGCCGGTTTCACTCTGATGCGGCGATTCTGATGCTGGTCAACACCCGTTGCAGCTTTGAGGTGTTCAGCATCGACCATCTGGCCGATACCGATCAGAAGCTGGTGGTGACCGACGCCGACAGTCGGCAGCGTCGGGTGATCGAACTCAACGCCGCGCCTGCTGCACTGGAGTATGCCCGTAGCCTCGACCTGTCGATCGATCAGCTCGATTCTCGGGTGTTCGCGATGAACCCGCTGTCGGTTCGGATCGGTGATCGTTATTACTCCCGGGCGATCCAGAAGGTCAATGACGATATGAGTCTGACCTTCTATTGCGCGGTGGAGACCGGGATCGTATTGACCCGCTCGCGTTGCGGTGATCTGGCTCAAGGGCTAGAAACGCTGTTCGACGATATCAAACGCAAGATCGGTCCACCGCAGTTGGTGGTCGGCTACGACTGCATTTTCCGGCGGCTGGAGTCGGAGCAACGCGGGATCGATGCCACTATCTCCAAGGTGTTGTGCAATAATCGGGTGATCGGTTTCAACACCTACGGTGAGCAGTTCAACGGCATCCATCTCAATCAAACCTTTACTGGCGTTGCGATAGGGGGACCGGATCGTGACGGTTAAAACTCTTGCAGCGGTTGTGCCGCAGTCACTGCCCGAACAAACGGCGTCTGATCAGATGCCACCGTTAACGCCGCTACCAGCGGATACCAAGTTACAGCAACAGCTCGACCAAGCACTGGCCGACAACGCCAAGCTGACCAAGATCAACCGGGCGTTGATGGAGCGGGTCGAGTCCGGACCCAGTAGTGACGATGGCGCATACGGCAACTTCGAGCACGCGGTGTTTCTGGCCGAGCAGGTACGGCTGCAGACCGATGCCCTCAATAGTGCTCTGGCCGAGATCAAACACAGCAACCAGGCGCTCAAGCAGGCCAACAGCGAAGCGAAGACCGCTCACCGCAATCTGCAGGAGGCGATCGAAAGTATCTCCGATGCCTTTGTGCTGTACGGCAACGACCGCCGTTTATTGCTGGCCAACTCCAAGTTCAAGCAGTTCTGGCAAGCCTCGGGGATCGATATCCGTCCCGGTATTCACTTTGATGAGATCATGGGACTGGCCAAACAGGCGCGTTTGATCGAACGCTATTACGGTGGAGGTCTGGCAGCCAAGGGCGCACCATTGGGTGACGGCAAGGTGTTCCGGATGCGCGGCGGTGGCTGGCTGCAGGTCAGCCAGCGCAAGACCGGTGATGGCGGCCTGGTGGTGTTGTATAAAGATATCACCACCCTGATCGAGAACGAGCGGGCGCTGCGCGAACGGGCGTTGGCCAACAAGTCGAAAGTACTGCAACACACCCTGGATAACCTGTCCCAAAGTGTGGTGTTGGTGAACCAGTCGAACCAGCTGGAAGCCTGGAATCAGCGCTTCTGCCAACTGATCGGTGCCGATACCTCCAGTCTCAACGTCGGTGACTCGTTCACTCGTGTGATGGCCGCGACCGAGGTGTCCGATCTCAACCCCTGCAGTCGTGATGAGGAGGGCAAGGCCTGCTTGCGGCTGGAACAGGCGTTACGCGATGGCCGGATACTGGAGGTGTGCAGTTACCCGTTGCCCAGTGGCGAGTTCGTCAACACCTACACCGATATCACCGATCGACGGCGCAGCGCCGATGCGCTGACGCAGGCATACCAGCATATGGAGCAGCGGGTCGAGGAGCGCACCGCTGAACTGACTCAGGTCAACCAGCAGCTGGTGTCGGAGATCGATGAGCGACGGCTGATCGAAACCCGATTGATCGAGGCCCGCAAAGAGGCCGAGCAGGCCAATCGCTCCAAGACCAAGTTTCTGGCCGCCGCCAGTCACGACCTACTGCAGCCGATGAACGCCGCCCGGCTTTTTTCCGCCTCCCTGCTGGAGCATTCACTGCAGGACAACACCCGTGCCTTGGTTAAATCGCTCAACTACTCACTCGAAGATGTCGAAAGCCTATTAGCGGCGTTGGTCGATATCTCCAAACTCGATGCCGGAGTGGTGACCCCAGATGTCACCGCCTTTGCCGCCGACCACCTGCTCGGTAATCTGGCCAACGAATTCCAAACCCTGGCAGCCCAGAGTCAGCTTCGATTTGACTGGGTGCCGTCGAGCGCGGTGATCGCTACCGACAGTCAGTTGCTGGCGCGCATTCTGCGTAACTTCCTCAGCAACGCCATCCGCTATACCGGTGCTGGACGGATCGTGCTGGGATGTCGCCGTACCTCGAATGGGCTGTCGATACAGGTATGGGATACCGGCATCGGCATCGCCGCCGATAAACAGCAGGAGATATTTCAGGAGTTTAATCGGGTCCAGCACGATAACTCGGCCCACGATAAAGGGCTGGGATTGGGGTTGGCGATCGTCGATAAGATGTCACGAATTCTGGGGCACCAGATCTCGGTGCACTCGATACTGGGGGCCGGATCCTGTTTTTCGGTGCTGGTACCGTACGGGGTGCTCGACCAACAACGACAGGTCACGGCCAGGGTCAACGCGGGCAACTGGCAACAGCTGGCCGATCAACAACTGCGTGATCGACGGGTACTGGTGATCGACAATGAGAAGACCATCTGCCAGGCGATGCAACTGCTATTGCAAGGCTGGGGCTGCCAGGTCATCACCGCTCTGAGTTATGCCGAGGTTGTGGCCCAGTCCGACCGGCTCGGTGGGCTCGATCTGATCGTCGCCGACTACCACCTTGACGACAATAAAACGGGCCTCGATGCGGTGCGACAGATCGAACGTGAACTGGCGATCCGGGCGCCGGTATTGATGATCACTGCCAACTACAGCAACGACCTCAAACAGGAGGTGCGAGACCTGGGTTATCGCTTGATGAACAAGCCGGTACGTCCGGCCAAGCTGAAGGCGGTGATGCAGCATCTGATGACCGAGACAGGCTAAGCGCGATAGCGGTTAGGGTGGCGGCATTAAACGACATAGGCCATCGATCAGGTAGAGGCGCAGTCAACCGTGCAGTTTTACCTTTGGCAATAACGTTTGGTCTTGTTTGGATGCTAATAGCAAAGAAGATAGCTATCCTTAAATCAAGAGTACCTGTTTCTATCCTGATAGGACTGATTCCATTTTTAATGCTTTCTGTTTTTTATATAAACTATAGAAATGTAGAATTGGGGTTGTTAGCGTCGCTTTCAAATTATAATTTCGATTATTGGTCTGATACACTGCTAGCTGTTTTTTTAGCGTTAATGAGTTTTTATAAAGTTTGAGGGATTTTTGATGCCAAGAAATAAGCACAAACGAAAAGCTGTATCTCACGCTAAACCAAAAAGTCTTAAGAGATTGAAATCCAAAGGTGTGATGGCTTCTCACCCTAAAGTTTTTGTTTTGCTTGGTTTATTATTTGTTGCGTTAGGTGTATCTCTTTTGGTTTTTAAATCTCAATATAATGCGATGTTTGGCTTTGCTATGCTTTCTATCATTGTTGGATCGGTGACTGCAATTTTTGCAAGCTTTTCTGTACCTAAGAAAAAAACGGATTAGGTTCATGTTTGATGGCTAGTTAATGATTGGATGTTGCAGATGTTTTTATTGCTTTGGCTGTGTTTGTTTGGTTAAGGTGATTGTTGCGCTGTTCTAAGATAAAAAAATGGTCGTCGACAAAAATTCGATGACCATCTTTTGCTTAATTACCTAAAATATTGGTTGCGGCTTTTTTAGCTGTCTTTGCCGATTTCTTTTCTTTTGCTGTTAGAAGGGGTTTCTTTTTACCATTTTTTTTACTGTCCTGTCCCTTGCTCATGATACGTTCCTCTTGATGTGAATTGTTAAACGTAAAGTCAGTAACGCTAGTCTGAGCGTTACGCAGTCGCAGTTTTAATGGCCAAGAAAGTAATAGCCACTAATAAAATTATGCGTAACGTTATCAGTATGCTCCTGTGGGTGATCATTAGATAGGTAAAATAGCTGCTGAACTTTTATTATGTGTTTTGTTTTTAGCGTGAAGTCTTAAAAAAAATAGTAGATGGTTTTAGCTAGGTGCATTAATACAGCCCGTAAAAACGGGCTGTATTTTTTAATCTGTTGTTTAAATACAGCTTTTATTTCCCATGTCGAATCGTTGCAGCTAAGACTTAGCGTGTAAACTTGAGGATGCTTCCTTTAAACTCTTTGTCAAGATAATCGGTATGATCTGGTTTTTGATGAGATGAAATAAAACCAAACTCTAGCATTCTCGTGCTTAGCTTGTTTTTTCGTCCTCGCCCCGGATCAACAATAATGACTTCGCAGACTGGTTTTGAATGGCCTTCAATGAAATTGGCCAGCGATTCAATATGATTGTCTTCATACAAGAGATCACTGCCAATTATCAGATCAAAAAGGCCGAGATTATCGCTCTTGTCAGTCCAATCCACTTGCTCAAAAGAGATCGCTTTATCTTCATTAAGTAATGCGTTCCTTTGTAAAAAATGCTGTACCTCTGGGTGATAGTCGGTTGCAGTAATATCAGCGCACTGTTTGTTTAGCAGCAAGCTAGATAGTGCCATGCCACACCCGACCTCCAGTATTCTTTTTGAGCCAGTTTTGTAGTCAAACATGTAGTGCGCAAGAACTAAACTTGATGGCCAGATCACTCCGAAAATAGGCCAGGACGCAGAGGATATCCCGAGTTTTTCAGCAATGCCTGCAGGGTCATCAAATTCTTGATTATTACGCAACGTACATAGGTGAATATCTGTTTTACCAAACTCAACGGTTTGGTAGCTTAAACGTAGATTGGTCATTAGCCGGCCTCAATAGTTGGGCGCTGAGCCAGCTATCGAGGATAAATGACAAAACGAGGATGTCCCTTTAGGCTATAGCACTTGGTTAATAAGACAACGTATTTCATAAATGAATCAATAATGGCTTGGGTTTGACCTTGCTCCTGCCTGCACGGGCTCATTATTGGGTGTTGCTATAGCTGCCAGCGTCGGTGACAACTTATGAATCCGTTACTGAAACCGATCGATCAAGCCTGATGGGGTGCTTTTGGCCCACGCTTGCTTTAGGCTGCGCAATTCCTGATTCCGCCCTCTCATTTTGAAACGATTAGGTTGTTCATGCGCCTGGATAAATTCATCTGTAAAAGCACCGATCTGACCCGAGCCGAGGCGACTGCGCTTATCCATGCCGGTGGGGTGGTGGTCAATGATTCGGTAGTGGTTCAGGCGTCGGCACAGGTGCACGAGAACAACCGTATCTGCGTGGAGGGTGAAGTACTTAGCGCAAGACCCTCGCGCTATATCATGCTGCACAAGCCGATCGATACGGTCTGCTCGAATATCGATGAGGCCTATCCCTCGCTGTTTAACTATATCGATCTCGACAACTGCGCTGAGTTACACGTGGCTGGGCGGTTGGATGCCGATACCACCGGACTGGTGCTGGTCACCGACGACGGGCGTTGGTCCTACCAGATCATTACCCCAACCCAATGTTGCCCCAAAACCTACCGTGTGGATCTACGCGATGCGATCGGCGGCGATGTGGCGGGTCGATTTGCCGAGGGGATTCAACTGCAGGGCGAAACCGGACTGACTTTACCGGCGCAACTCGAAGTGGTCAGTCCGACTCAGGTGCTGTTAACTCTGACCGAAGGGAAATACCATCAGGTTAAGCGGATGTTTAAGACGGTGGGTAATCGGGTGGTGGCACTGCACCGGCAACAGATTGGTGCGGTTAGTTTGGATGTCGAGGTGGGGTGCTGGCGTTATCTGAGTGATAGTGAAGTCAGTTCGTTCTCCACTTAAGTTAATCACAGGATTGATAAAAGGCTGTAGTTGCATGAGAGATGTTGAAATTACTCGAGAGCCGGTCGAGCTCTACAAGATTCTTAAGTTCGAAGGTCTGGCCGCCAGCGGTGCCGAGGCC
>JBFFKD010000132.1:0-7053 GCA_041555595.1 Motiliproteus sp. | reverse complement strand
GGGTTTTTATAAATATCGGTGCGCTAACCTACCCTTTATACCTTATTCATAACATGGCTGGAAAAGCCATCATTGACCATTATTCGAGTGCCGTAAGCGAAGAGGTGATGATCATTGTGGTTGTCATCCTGATGATTTTTTTATCCTGGGTCATCCATAGGGCTTTTGAGCAGCCTTTTTCCACAATTTTAAAAAAGCGTTTATTACCCCTTGCCAATCGAAAAGAATCCTCAATTGGACTTCCCCTAAGAACTCTCTGATCAAGTCCCACAGATCTGGCACAATAGCGCTTCACTTATTTACCGAGATCTACCGTGGATCAACTCAGCTTTTCTGACGCAGAGCATCACAACAAACGTAAGTGTACAGGTCGTGAAATATTTCTAGATGAGATGGATCGATCCATCCCATGGGAGCGTCTCGAATCGGTCATCGAACCGTTTTAACCTAAGGCAGGTAATGGCCGTTGTCCTAATGCTCTGAACACTATGCTGCGTATTCACTGCTTGCAGCAATGGTACTGCCTTAGCGACCCAACAATGGAAGAAGAGCATCGCGAACAGTAAGAAATGGCTTGTAGTCTTTGCCGTAACCTTGTCCACGCTTCTCTTTGACTAAGCGCTTGATGATAGATGGCTCAAGCAAATCAGAAACGGTTTTTGGGCAGAGAGTAAGGAAGTCTTTCATGGATTGCGTCCGAGCTATACTGATAGAAACAGCAGAGCTCGGAACACAGTAGGTATGATAGTTTTTTGTCTAGTGTGATTCTTTTTTGTATGGATGATACTTTTTTGTCAATTTACAATTTTCACGAATGAAAAAGTGACCGTTATTCCACCGTGACTGACTTGGCTAGGTTACGCGGCTGATCGACGTCGGTGCCCTTTAATACTGCGACATGATACGAAAGCAACTGTAGCGGCAAGGTGTAGAGAATAGGCCCAAGCACAGTGTCGATGTGGGGCAGCTCTAGCGTGTGGACACCTTCGCCACTCTGCAGGCCTGCCGCTTGGTCAGCGAACACGTAAAGTTCGCCACCACGTGCCTGAACCTCCTGCATATTGGCTTTGAGCTTTTCCAGTAAGCTGTTGTTAGGCGCGACCACGATTACCGGCATATCGGCATCGACCAGCGCCAGCGGGCCATGCTTGAGTTCGCCAGCCGGGTACGCTTCGGCGTGAATGTAGGAGATCTCTTTTAACTTCAGCGCGCCCTCCATGGCTACCGGATACATCGCTCCACGACCCAAGAATAAACTATGGTGTTTATCGGCAAACTTCTCCGACAGCGCTTTGATCGGACCATCCAGCGCCAATACCTGTTCAAGCTGCTGTGGCAGCTGTTTCAACGCCAGCACCAACTGCTGCTCGGTTTCGGCCGCCAAGCCATGACGACGCCCCAGTACCAACGTAGTCAGCAGCAACGCAACCAACTGACTGGTAAAGGCCTTGGTCGAAGCAACACCGATCTCGGGGCCGGCATTGGTCATCAACGCCAGGTCAGATTCACGTACCAACGAGCTGCCAGGGACGTTGCAAACCGTCAGACAGGCAAGAAAACCAGCCTGTTTGGCTTCACGCAGCGCGGCCAGGGTATCGGCCGTTTCACCCGATTGCGAGATGGTCAAAAATAGGCTGTTGGGCAGTACTACAGTCTTACGGTAGCGGTATTCGCTGGCCACTTCGATCAGGCACGGGATACCCACCAGCTCTTCGATCCAGTACTTGGCGATCAAACCGGCATGGTAGCTGGTACCGCAAGCGATAATCTGGACCGACTGTACCTGGTCAAAAATCGCCGTAGCACCCGCTCCGAAGGCATGCTCCAGTACGCTGTCCTTACCTAGCCGTCCCTCAAGCACTGCGCTAACGACAGCCGGCTGCTCCATGATCTCTTTCATCATGTAGTGACGGTATTCGCCCTTATCGGCGGCGTCCTGTCCGTGCTCAAAACGCAGTACTGGATGGCTGACAGGCTGCCCCTGGGCGTTGCGGACGCTGATCGAATCGAGCCGGACCTCGGCGATATCACCTTCGTCCAGATAGATAAACTGGTCGGTCACCTGCAGCATCGCTAACGGGTCGGAGGCGATGAAGTTCTCACCAATACCGACCCCGATCACCAGCGGGCTGCCCATCCGAGCCGCCATAATCAGCCCCGGCTGTTGCTGATCCATGATCGCCAGGGCGTAAGCCCCCTCCAGCTGATCGATGGTTTGTTCGACCGCCGCAATAAAGGCGAGGCCATCGTTGAGCTTAGCGTGGACCAAGTGAGCGATCACTTCCGTATCGGTGTCGGAGCTGAATTGAAACCCTTTAGCGATCAGTTCCTGTTTGAGTAGCTCAAA
Organism: Motiliproteus sp.; assembly: GCA_041555595.1. Taxonomy (GTDB): domain Bacteria; phylum Pseudomonadota; class Gammaproteobacteria; order Pseudomonadales; family Balneatricaceae; genus Motiliproteus. Next base: position 4,706 of record JBFFKD010000132.1, on the reverse strand, counting down.
GTTTTCAATAATGCCGTTGTGAACAACCGCCACCCGGTCACCGGAGATATGCGGGTGCGCGTTGCGTTGCTCCGGTTTACCGTGCGTAGCCCAACGCGTATGAGCGATACCAACCGTACCGCTCAGAGGGTTCTGATCGAGTGCAGCAGCCAGCTCGGCCACCTTTCCCGACCGGCGGGTGCAACTGAGCATACCGGTCGAGCTGTCATAAACTGCCATACCCGATGAGTCGTAGCCCCGATACTCCAGTCGCTTGAGGCCTTCGAGTAAAATCCCTGCTACCTGACGCTCTGCAATCGCACCAACAATACCGCACATAATTTGAAACCCTGTTCCGTGTTACTGACTTTAGGTAAGTTTGACTAGGCTTTTTTCTCGGGCCGCTTCCAGCCTTTGAGGTTAGCCTGACGACCACGAGCAACACCCAGTGCACCCTCATCGATCGACTTGGTGATGGTTGAGCCAGCACCCGTGGTACCGCCTGCGCCAACAACTACCGGCGCTACCAGTGAGGTATTGGAGCCGATAAAGGCGTTATCACCTATCTCTGTCTGGAATTTATTCACCCCATCGTAATTACAGGTGATGGTACCGGCGCCAACATTAACGGCCTTGCCCAGCGTCGCATCGCCGACATAACTCAGATGATTGATCTTGGAGCCTTCACCGACGGTTGTTTTTTTGGTCTCGACAAAATTACCGATCTTGGCCCTGTTGGCCAGTATCGTGCCCGGGCGTAAGCGGGCGAAAGGGCCTATATCACAGCTCTCACCAACCAGGGTCTCATCGAGCATCGAGTGAGCCTTGATGACCGAGCCAGCCGCGATGCTGCTGTCTTTAATCACACAGTTGGCACCGATGCTGACATTATCACCGATCACCACCTTACCTTCGAGGATCACGTTGATATCGAGGCTGACATCCTGGCCGATAGCGATATCACCGCGGAAGTCGACGCGTGCCGGATCTGCCAGCGTTACCCCTTCTGTCATCCAATGGTTGGCCTGCTGCAACTGGTGCCAGCGTTCCAACTCAGCCAGCTGGAGTCTATTGTTAACGCCCTGCACCTCCTGCTCGCTATCGGGATGGATCGCAGCGATAGAGCGACCCGACTGCGCCGCCATGGCAATGATATCGGTCAGGTAATATTCGCCCTGAGCGTTATCGGACGAGAGTTGTGGTAGCCATTGCTTAAGCCAGGCTGCCGGTAACGCCATGATACCGGTGTTGATCTCGCGGATAGCCAACTCTGCCTCAGAGGCATCTTTCTGCTCGACGATCGCCACCACCTGATGGTCATGATCACGGACAATACGACCATAGCCGGTCGGGTTGGCCAGCTCGACCGTTAACAACGCTAAATTACCTTGCTGGGCACGTTCTACTAACCCCCGCAGGGTGTCTAACCGAGTCAGTGGCACATCACCGTACAGGATCAACGCGACACTCTCAGCCGCCACCGCAGGCATCGCCTGATCGACCGCATGACCGGTACCAAGCTGCTCGGTCTGCTCGACGACATTCAATCCTTGGTCGGCATAGGTATGGCTAAAAAATTGTCGTAGTTGGTCGCCACCATGGCCTATAACAACGTGGGTGCTGATTGGATCTAAGCCAGCTGCAGTATCGATCACATGGCCAACCATTGGCTTACCGGCGACTTGATGCAGCACCTTAGGTAACTTGGACTTCATTCGGGTGCCCTGGCCTGCTGCCAGAATTATCACTTCCAGTGACATGTATCATCCTCGTAATGGTGTGTTAGATAATCGCTGCTGAAGATTGTGAATATAACCTAAGTCGCTGTTGAATCGACTTAAGATGATGCTGCCCTACCTCATAACAGTGCTGACCCAGTGGCGACAGCTCGAGGTGATAAAATTTAGGCACAAAAAAGGGCGACCGAAGCCGCCCCTTATTATAAATAAAACAGACGCTTGGTCTGTTTTATTTTTCCGGTGATTAGCCGGTTTTCTTGCGGATCTGACGAATGGTGCGCAATTGTGCAGCAGCTTCAGCCAATTGGGTCGCAGCTTTGGAGAATTCGAACTCCGCAGTCTGGTCCTTCATCGCCTGTTCTGCATGACGCATCGCTTCTTCAGCAGCCGCTTCGTTCATGTCGTGAGCACGCATGGCGGTATCCGCCATGATGGTAACCTTGTTCGGTTGAACCTCAAGGTAACCACCAGAAACGTAGAAGACTTGTTCTTCTCCGCCCTGCTTTTTCAGCTCGACAGGACCTGGGCTGATCTCTGTAAGCAGAGGAGCGTGACCTGGAGTAATACCCAGGTCACCCAGGCTACCTGTCAGAGAAACGAACTCTACCAGACCGGAAAAAATCGCTTCTTCCGCACTGACGATATCGCAATGAACAGTCATAGCCATCTTTGTTGCCTCTATTGGTGTCTGAAAGCCGGGATAGAAATAAGCCTAGGCTTACTTCATTCCTTTAGCTTTCTCCACTGCTTCTTCGATACCACCGACCATGTAGAACGCTTGCTCTGGCAGATCGTCGTAGTCACCGTTTAGGATGCCGGTAAAGCTGGCAATGGTGTCTTTAAGCGGTACGTACTTACCCGGTGAACCGGTGAAGATTTCCGCAACGAAGAACGGCTGAGACAGGAAGTTGGTGATCTTACGAGCACGAGATACGGTCTGCTTGTCTTCTTCTGACAGCTCATCCATACCCAGGATCGCAATGATGTCCTTGAGTTCCTTATAACGCTGCAGGGTACCCTGAACGTTACGCGCTACGTCGTAGTGCTCCTGACCGATAACCAGTGGATCCAGCTGACGAGAGCTAGAATCCAGCGGATCAACCGCCGGGTAGATACCCATCGATGCGATGTCACGAGACAGGATCAAGGTAGCATCCAAGTGCGCGTATGTAGTCGCAGGACTTGGATCGGTCAAGTCATCCGCCGGTACGTATACCGCCTGGATAGAGGTGATCGAGCCAGTCTTGGTCGAGGTGATACGCTCCTGCAGAACGCCCATCTCTTCAGCCAGAGTCGGCTGGTAACCTACCGCTGAAGGCATACGGCCCAGCAGTGCAGATACTTCGGTTCCCGCCAGGGTGTAACGGTAGATGTTGTCAACGAACAACAGTACGTCACGACCTTCGTCACGGAACTTCTCAGCCATGGTCAAACCGGTCAACGCAACGCGCAGACGGTTTCCAGGAGGCTCGTTCATCTGACCGTATACCAGAGATACTTTGTCCAGTACGTTGGACTCTTTCATCTCATGGTAGAAGTCGTTACCTTCACGAGTCCGCTCACCAACACCAGCAAATACGGAATAACCGCTGTGCTCGATGGCGATGTTACGGATCAGCTCCATCATGTTTACGGTTTTACCTACACCGGCACCACCGAACAGACCAACCTTACCACCCTTAGCAAACGGGCAAACCAGGTCGATAACCTTGATGCCGGTTTCCAGCAACTCGTCAGAAGAGGACTGCTCTTCATAACTTGGTGCCTTGCGGTGGATCGGCATGCGCACTTCTTCGCCGATCGGTCCAGCTTCGTCGATCGGGTTGCCCAGTACGTCCATGATACGACCCAGAGTTTCAATACCAACCGGTACAGAAATTGGGGCGTTAGTGTTGCTTACATCCAGACCACGTTTCAGACCTTCAGTCTGACCCATGGCGATGGTGCGTACGACTCCGTCACCCAGCTGCTGCTGAACTTCCAGAGTCACGTCATTTGAGCTTACATTCAGCGCGTCATAAACATTCGGTACTGCATCGCGCGGAAACTCAACGTCGATAACGGCACCGATGATTTGTACAATACGTCCGCTACTCATATTCGAGTCCTCTTAACCTTATTCACCTGTGGCGCTGTTAAACAGCAGCCGCTCCACTCACGATCTCAGAAATTTCCTGGGTGATCGCGGCCTGACGTGCTTTGTTGTAAACCCGCTGCAGGTCTTTGATCAGATCGCCGGCATTATCCGTAGCGCTCTTCATCGCAACCATTCGTGCAGCTTGCTCACAGGCATTGTTTTCAACTACAGCCTGATACACCAGGGACTCGATGTAACGAGTCAATAGACCATCCATAAGCGCTTTTGCATCGGGCTCATAGATGTAATCCCAGTGATGGTTCAGGCCATCGTCATCGTCTTCTGCTTTAAGGGGCAGGAGTTGCTCAATGACCGGGGACTGGCTCATTGTGTTGACGAAGTTGTTATATACGATGTGTAACTGATCAATCTTGCCATCGGCATAGGCATCAAGCATAACCTTGACGCTGCCGATCAGGGCACCGATCTCAGGGGCATCGCCCAGACCAGAAGTCGCTGCTACCACGTTGCCGCCGTAACTTTTAAAGAAACTTCCTGCCTTGGCACCCATAGCGCAAACATCGATTTCGATATTTTTGCTATTGAGTTCGGTCATGTCGCGTAGCAACGTCTTGAACGCATTGATGTTCAAGCCGCCACACAGGCCGCGATCAGTTGAAACAACGATATAGCCAACCCGCTTTACTTCCCGCTCCTGCAGATACAGGTGCTTGTATTCAGGGTTCGATTTAGCCAGATGAGCGATTACACCACGCATACGCTCCGCATAAGGGCGGGTCGCCTGCATGCGCTCCTGAGCCCGGCGCATTTTCGACGCAGCAACCATTTCCATGGCGCTGGTGATCTTACGGGTGCTCTGGATACTCGCAATCTGGGTTTTAATCTCTTTT
>JBFFKD010000131.1:0-7055 GCA_041555595.1 Motiliproteus sp. | reverse complement strand
CACCTTTGGACAGGTCGCTCATGAAGTACAGTGCCGCGTTGCCAACCTCTTCGATGGTTGGTAGCTGCTGGTCGCAAGATAGCTCCAGGTTGTGTTGCAGCATGGTATCGAAATCCTTGATACCACCGGCGGCGCGAGTGGCGATGGTGCCCGGCGAGATGCAGTTAACCATGATGCCCTGTGGACCGAGGTCACGTGCCAGGTAGCGTGTTGCTGCTTCCAAGCTGGCCTTGGCGCAACCCATGATGTTGTAGTCGCCAGTCGCGATGGCGCTGCCCAGGTAAGAGAAGCTGATCAGGTTGCCGCCGTCGGGCATCATGGTCTTGGCGTGGCGAGCCATCTCGATGAATGAGTAGCAAGATACATCCAGCGCCTGCTTGAAACCTTCGCGTGAACACTCAGACAGCGGTGCGTGCAGGTCTTCCAGTGGGCAGAATGCCAGCGAGTGGATCACGCCATCAATTTTGCCCCAAGCTTCCTGGCAGGACTTGAACACCGCTTCCATCTGACCGTCGACGGTAACGTCCAGCGGCATGAAAATTTCGGCGCCGAGCTCTTCGGCCAATGGGCGGACAAAACGCTCGGCCTTGTCGTTCAGGTAGGTGATCGCAAGGTCAGCACCGGCGGCGCGCAGTTGCTTAGCACAACCGTAGGCGATGCTTTTGTCGTTGGCGATGCCGACGATCAGGATTTTTTTACCTTGCATAAGGTTGGTGGTCATATTTATATACCTAGTGAGAATCGACGAATAGTTCAGATGCGACTAAAAATTAATTGCGCTCATAATATCAACCCTATGCTGCGCTGCAACGTATAACGTCCATCCCTTTGCGCTCAATCAATAAAATCTACGAGGATAAGTAATTCTAATGGTTGTGAAGACGGTTTATGGCAAAAAATCATCGCTCAAAGGTTGTTTTTTGGTATTGCAATGTTGCGTTGCGGTGGTGATTGCTGGAGCTGTCCAGGCACAAGAGCAGACGATGCCGGTCAGTTACTCGGAGCAGGTTCAGCCGCTGTTCGATCGTTATTGTGTCGAGTGTCATTCGGGCTGGTTTCCGCAGGGGGGGTTACGGCTGAATTCGTTGGAGAACTTGCGTGAGGGGGGAAGCAACGGGGTGGTGTTATTTGCCGGTAAAGCGGACAAGGGAAAGCTGATCAATATGATTCGTATCGTGCCGGGGCGTTTTACCATTATGCCGCCAGGGCCGACCGCGGTAACGGCGGAGCAGTTTGAGCTGATCCGACGTTGGATCGAGCAGGGCGCGAATTAGAGCGGCTAAGGGGATAACCAAAAAAGGCGCGCGCTAACGGGGTTAGCGCACGCCTTTTTGGAAGCGTAGCGTAGGGAGTGGCGCGGCCTGTTACGCCAGCATCTCCATGCCGTGCAGTGCCAGCATCCCCTCTTCGTTGGTGGGAATTACCCGAACCTGAATGCGACTGTCCGCGGTGCTGATGACGGTGTTGCCCGCTTCGTTGGCGGCCGAGTCGATCTCAACTCCCAACCAGCGGCTGCGGTGGCAAATTTCAGCACGAACTTCGGCGCTGTTCTCGCCGACACCGCCGGTAAAGACCAGCTGTTGAATCCCTTCCATCGCTGCGCTCAGGCTTCCGATCTCACGCGCCACCCGGTAGGTGAACAGGTCGACCGCTTCGCGTGCTTCGGGCTTGTCGCTGGCCAGTAGTTCGGCCATCTCGCTGCTGATACCGCCGGACACGCCGAGCCAGCCGCTCTCTTTGTAGAGTAGCTTCTCGATCGCATCGACATCCATGCTCTTTTCGCGCATCAGATACAGCAGCACACCGGGATCGATGCTACCGCAACGGCTCCCCATTGGTGGACCCTCCAGCGCGGTGAAACCCATGGTTGAGGTGATGCTGCGACCGGCGTCGATGGCACAGAGGCTGGCCCCGGCACCCAGGTGGCCGACCACGGTCTTGAGATCACCGACACCGGCCTGATCTAGCTGGCGTTGGATATATTCGTACGACAGGCCATGGAAGCCGTAACGGCGTACCCCTTCCTCGCTGAGTGCACGCGGCAGCGCGAACTGCTTGGCGACGTTGGGCATGTCGGAGTGGAACATGGTATCGAAGCAGGCGACCTGCGGCACATCGGGAAGCAGTGCGTGACAGGCTTCGATCAACTTTAGGTTATAGGGCTGATGCAACGGTGCTAGCGGGATAAACTGACGCAGCTGTTCCAGTTCTGTATCGCCGACCAGTAACGGCGCGCTGAACTTTTCCCCGCCGTGAACCACTCGGTGGCTGATCGCTTTGAGGGTCTGCTCACCGGCGTTGGCGCGAATCCAGGCAAAGACGAAGTCGAGGCACGCTTGGTGACGGCCATCACGCTCAATCTCGCCGAAGTCGGGATTCAGATCGGCCACCTGGTTACCTTGCGCATCGCTGATTTGGGCGCGGGCGGCACCGAGGATATTGCTCAGTTTGAAGTTGAACAGCAGTTCTGGTTCGCCGTGCTTGATGCAAAACAGAGCGCATTTGAGGCTCGATGAGCCGCCGTTGACGGTGAAGATGCTGTTCATAGAGGTTCTCCGTGAGTGGCTTGCAGCGCGGCTAGAGCACAGGAGGCCAAACGGCCCAGCGTCTTTTCGGCGCGGCTGGTCAGCACGATGGGTACCTGAGCACCCAGCACCAGGCCGGCGGATTTGGCACCGGCCAGGTAGATCAATTGCTTGCCGATCATGTTGGCCGCTTCTAGATCGGGTGCCAGCAGGATGTCGGCATCACCGGCGACTCTGGAGACGATATGCTTATCGTGTGCCGCCTCCAATGAGATGGCGTTATCGAACGCCAGCGGGCCGTCCAGCAGGCCGCCGGTGATCTGGCCACGGTCGGCCATCTTGCACAGGGCGGCCGCATCGACAGTGCTCTGCATGCTCGATTTGACCTTCTCGATGGCTGCCAGTATCGCTACCTTGGGTTCGGCTATCCCCAGCGCATGGGCGAAGTAGATCGCACTTTGAATCATGTCACGCTTGACGTTCATGTCCGGCACCACGTTGATGGCGGCATCGGTAATCATCAGCGGCTTGTGGTAGTTGGGCACGTCGAGCATAAAGATGTGGCTTAGACGGCGCTCGGTACGTACGCCCTTATCTTTGTGGATCACCGCCTTGAGCATCTCGTCGGTGGCGATACCACCTTTCATCAGAATCCGAACTTCACGGCTGCGCGCCAGCGCTACCGATTTCTCGGCCGACTCGTGGCTGTGCTTGGTATCGATGATGCGGTACTGGCTAATATCCAGCCCTTCGATCTCGGCAGTGGCGCGGATCTTATCCTCGGGACCCACTAAAATCGGATCGATAATATTGCGTTCGGCCGATTCGATCGCGCCGTTGAGGCTGTTGGCGTCAACAGGATGGATCACGGCGGTGGAGACCGGCGGGGTATGCGAGGTCTGCTCGATAAAGAATTCGAGCTGATCGTGTGCGGGGGGGAGGTTATCCAGAACCATGATGCTACCTATCCACTAGAGAAACAGGGCGTCATCATAGCAAGCTTATGTTGCAGTGCAACGCTGTCTGGCCTGAAGATATTGCGCCGGATCAATAGAACCGGCGTTAATACTAACGTAGCAGCTGATTTTGCGTTGCCACAGGGTATGCAGTTGTCTTTATGCTACAGGCTGACCGGTTTTAAGTGTATCGGTATAGGGAGGCCAGCCCATCGTTTTACCGCCGAGCAGGTGCAGATGGATATGGTAAACCGTCTGCCCGCCATGCGCGTTACAGTTCATCACGGTGCGGTAGCCACTGTCAGCAAAGCCCAGTTGCTGTGCCAGTTTTGCGGCTGCCAGCGACATCCGTCCGAGGATTTCGGCGTCGGTATCATCGGCCTCATTGAGGGTGGCGATATGCTTTTTGGGTATCACCAACATATGCTGCGGCGCAGCCGGATTGATATCCCGGAACGCCAGCAGATGCTCATCCTCGTAGACGATATCGGCGGGAATCTGTTTGTCGACGATGTTGCAGAACAGGCAGCTCATCCTTTTTCTCCTTCAGTGACCGTTGCAGTATTGATGTGGGTAGATCGATGGTCTGATCATAATCAGCCCGGTCGATGATGACCAGCCTGTTGCTGGTGAGATTGCCAATCAGCGACCTCAGGGTTTCACCTGTGCTTAGCTGTTTGATCAGTGGCAGCAGTGCAGTACAATTTATGCCGTAAATAATGTATTGATAACAGGATCTGCGATGCCCACCTACGACTACCGCTGCACCATCACCGGCCAAGTATTTGAAGCGCGCCATGGCATCAACGACAAACTCCATAGTTGGGGTGAGTTGTGCGCCAGTATCGGCATGGAGATCGGCAGTACCGCCCCCGACAGCCCGATCGAACGGTTGGCTACCGGTGGCACGGTGGTCAACAGCCGGAGTCTGAAAAACCCCGATTTGCCGCCCTGTGCTTCCGGTGGTGGTTGTAGCGGTGGAGGCATGTGTGGCCTATAAATCGCTACCTTGTTGGCGACGGCTATTTCGCCTGCCGGCTGAACGGATGACAACACGATGAGTAGCGAAAGCCGAATCTTCTACCTGATGGGACCATCGGGTTCGGGTAAAGACAGCCTGCTACGGCAGTGTCGGAGTCGGATCACAGTGGCTGATCGCTGCTTTATCGCCCACCGTTACATTACCCGTGAACCGGAGCTGACCGGCGAAAACCATATCTGGCTGTCCGAACAGGAGTTTAGTAAGCGTCTGAACCTGGATGCATTTGCGATGCACTGGCAGGCCAACGATTACCATTATGGGATCGGTAGCGAGATTGATGTCTGGCTCGATCAAGGCATCAACGTGCTGGTGAATGGCTCCCGAGGCTATCTGGCGCAAGCGCGCGAACGTTACCACCACCGGTTGGTGCCGCTGGTGGTCAGCGTCGACCCTGACTGTCTGGAGCAGCGGTTGCGTCAGCGAGGACGTGAAACCGAGGCACAGATTGTTGAACGGATCGAGCGCGCTCGGCTCTATCAGCAACAGCTTGACCCCAGTGTCCACCAGATCAATAACAACCACAGCCTGGAGGCTGGCTGCGGACGACTGTTGAGTCTGATTCGACAATACGGCGCATTGTCGGGCTAGCTAATGCCACTAGGATGCCTGCAACAGTAACTTGCCACAGCGGCAGATCGCTAAAATGGTAGGTTTTCAGCAATGGCTGTTGTTATTGCCGCTGAATAGGGATCTGTTAATCCAGACTGATTTGCTCGGCTATACTTGAGCGATACTTGGTATGGTTTTCAGGTGTGTCTGATGCAGCGCCTCTTTTTATCCACCGCCCTCTCCCTGTCGACGTCGAGTTTTATCTCCACGCTGCTATATCTTTTCGCCATAACCTCGATGCTTGGTTTGCTATCGGGTTGCAGTGTCATGGCGGCGATCTCCTATTACAACGACAGGGATGGAGGGGGGCTGTAGCGCCAATGGTTCAAGTCGCGCAGCTTGAGACGGATATTGACGGCGAACCAGCGACTACGGATCAGCAGTCACTGACAGTTGAAAATCGGTTGGCAGAGCACAGTGAAGAGCATCGTATCGGTGAGATGGTGATCGCAGTGAGTGCCGCGATCGATGCCCCGATGCAGCCCGAATCGCTCGATACCATTGCACGCTATGGTACTGATTCACGTTATTACGTGATGATCCGCGGCTGGCTTAGCCAGACCCTGAGCGGTGTTCAAAGCCAATTGAACGCTAGCCAGGGGCGTTCGGACAAGGCCATTCTGCAGCAAAAATCGGACTTCTTGCAAGCGTCGATCCGGCGCATCGATCTGGAGTAACTGCTGTCTGTTCTAGGTGGTCAGCATCGACTGTACCGATTTAATAAAATCGCCCTGCTTTTTATCTTCCAACTCTAGTTTTTCAGGTATCTCGATGCCGCGTTGACAGGCAGGACGGGCGGCGAGGGTGTCGATCCAGCGTTGCAGGTGCGGCAGGTCATCAATCGCAACACCAGCCCATTCGTAAGCCCGTACCCACGACCAGTTGGCGATGTCTGCAATGCTGTAGTCACCGGCTAGATACTCCTGCTGGCTCAGTTGCCGATCGAGAACTTGATATAGGCGCTTGGTCTCATGCTGATATCGGTCGATTACCGGCTGGATCTTCTTGGGAAAGTAGCGAAAGAACACGTTGGCTTGGCCCTGCATCGGACCGATACCGCCCACCTGAAACATCAGCCATTGCATCACTCGTGAGCGCCCTTTGACGTCAGTCGGGAGTAGGCGTCCGGTTTTTTCGGCCAGATAAACTAAGATCGCTCCCGACTCGAACACGGCAAAATCATCTGCGTCTCGATCGACGATCGCCGGGATACGCCCGTTGGGGTTAATGTTGAGAAACTCAGTTTGCTTTTGATCCAGCGCCGACAGGCTCAACGCGTGAACCTGATAGGGTAACTGCAACTCCTCTAACGCGATTGAGGCTTTCCAGCCGTTGGGAGTGCTGGCGGTGTACAGATCGATCATAGAGATGCTCCGGTGGCGATATCGACAGGCTCAACGGATTGTTAAGTTTCGACCTGCATGATGCCTTGATATAGGGCGGTTACGGATTGTCGTACAGTTTCATGATAACCCCAGCTGATTTCTCATTGCTCCTCCTGCTTGAGTCAGTTTAATTATTAGATAACTCAATAGGTATCTTGCGATAGATCATGAGTTGTTGGATTATACGGACAGGGTGATATTGCAAGCGTTGACTTATAGTTTCCAAAATCTATGATGATCTGCTGTTTTAGCGATGAGGCTGGTCCCTCGTCGTTGACGTTCCGCTCAGGTTACTCTCTGGGCTGTGAGTTAAATGTTTGCAAGTGGCCCCCCATGCCCTGCTTCCGACCCCTCTTATAAGGATCTGGCTGTTATGCTGAACTCTCTATCCTTCACCAACAAGATCATTGCCGTGGCTTCAACGGTAATGATATTGGCCTTCGGGTCATTTTCTTTTTATAGCCACCAGCAATCCGAGCAGCAGTTGCTGAGACAGCTGGAGCAGGGGCTGGAGGAGATCTCTCAGGTCACTGCCAAT
>JBFFKD010000130.1:0-7071 GCA_041555595.1 Motiliproteus sp. | reverse complement strand
GATTGCTGGCCGAGTTCAGCTGTTGACTACCTTGCTGGCTGAAGGGTTGGTCAAATCGGGATCATCACTGCTCAATGACAGCTGGTTCGACACTCTGACGTTGCAGGTTGGTGATCAGCAGCCGGTGATTGCTGAGCGAGGCTATGCTGCCGGGATCAACCTACGCTTGGTCGAGAGCGACAAACTAGGGATCAGCCTCGATGAAACCACAACGCTGGCGGATGTTGAGCAGCTGTGGGAGGTAGTGCTGGGGCCCGACCATGGCCTCGATAGTGCTGAACTGCTTCAGGCTATCGATGCCGAAGAGAGATCGGGTATCGCGGTCGGGTTACAGCGCAGTTCTGCCTTCTTGACTCATCCGGTATTTAATAGTTATCACTCTGAAACTGAAATGTTGCGCTATCTGAAGCGGCTTGAGAACAAAGATTTCAGCCTGGCGCACGGCATGATTCCGTTGGGGTCGTGCACCATGAAGCTCAACGCCACGGCTCAGATGATACCGGTTACCTGGCCTGAATTTTCCAGCATCCATCCGTTTGCCCCTCGTGATCAGGTGCAGGGTTATATGCAGATGATCGATGAGCTCGAAGCGATGCTGGTCGAGGTGACAGGGTATGACAAGGTTTCGATGCAACCCAACTCCGGGGCTCAAGGTGAGTACGCCGGCCTGCTGGCGATTCGCAAGTATCAGCAAAGTATCGGTCAGGGCGATCGTGATATCTGTTTGATCCCCAGCTCTGCTCACGGTACCAACCCGGCATCGGCGGCAATGGCTGCGATGAAGGTGATCGTGGTCGAGTGCGATGAACTGGGTAACGTTGATGTTGATGATCTTAAAACCAAAGCCGAGGCGCATAAGGATGACCTGTCGTGCCTGATGATCACCTATCCGTCGACCCATGGCGTGTTCGAGGAGGAGATCATCGCGATCTGCGATATCGTTCATGCCAATGGCGGTCAGGTCTATATGGATGGCGCCAACATGAATGCGCAGGTTGGCTTGTCTAAGCCGGGCCTGTTCGGCTCCGATGTATCGCATCTGAACCTGCATAAGACTTTTGCCATTCCGCACGGTGGCGGTGGCCCGGGGATGGGACCGATCGGGGTTAAGAGTCACCTGGCTCCGTTCCTGCCAAACCATACGGTGAGTCCGATCGATGGCCCGACAGTCCCTGGGTTTGAACAGATGGGGGCGGTTTCGGCGACCCCATTTGGCAGCGCCTCGATCCTGACTATCTCCTGGGCATACTGTGCCTTGCTGGGGGCTGAAGGGTTAAAGCGCTCCACTGAATTGGCAATTTTGAATGCTAACTACCTGACCGAGAAGCTGTCCGAGCATTACCCGATTCTGTACCGAGGCCGTAACAACCGGGTCGCCCACGAGTGCATTGTCGATATTCGTCCGATCAAGGAGGCCTCAGGTATTTCTGAAGAGGATATCGCCAAGCGGTTGATGGATTTTGGCTTCCACGCTCCGACCATGTCGTTTCCTGTGGCCGGTACGCTGATGATCGAGCCGACCGAGTCGGAGTCCAAGGTCGAGCTGGATCGCTTTATTGAAGCGATGGTGACTATTCGTCAGGAGATTGAGCAAGTGGAAAGCGGCGCGATCGATGCTGATAACAATCCGCTCAAGAATGCGCCGCATACCCAGGCCGATATCATCGAGGATGAGTGGAACCGTCCCTACAGCCGTGAGCAGGCGGTGTTTCCGGTGGCGAGCCTTAAACACAATAAGTTCTGGCCGACCAGCAACCGGATCGACAATGTCTACGGTGATCGAAACCTGTTCTGTAGCTGTCCGGCGGTTGAAGACTACCGCTAAGCTGAGGTTGTTTGTGAATGGCAATAGATCGCGTTGACCCGTCATAATCACCTGATTGGGTGCTGACTGATGCCATAGCGGCGCAATCGACTGGAGGCGAGCCTAAGGCTCGCCTTTTTTTGTCCGGTTTAGGTATCTGATCTGAGGCGTTCCCGATTGCGGTTATTCGTTGTTCTTGAAGGGTAGGTGCTGATGCGCCTGCTCCATATAGCGGGCAATCTGTTGGCGTTCGTGTTGCAGTGCGCGATCGATCGCCTGCCGCAATGCGGGTTGTGCGATCCAGTGCAACGAGGTGGTACGAATGGGTTCAAAGCCACGCAATAACTTGTGTTCGCCCTGTGTTCCCGGATCGAAGCGATGCAGCTTCTGTTCGATCGCAAATTCGATCCCTTGGTAGTAACAGGCTTCAAAATGGAGGCAGTCCAGTTCGGGCAGGCCTCCCCACCAGCGACCGTACAACGATTGCTGGTCAAATAAAAACAGCGCAGCACCGACCGGTTGTTGATCACGTTCGGCCAAAACCAGCAGCATCTGTTGGCGCAGTTGGCTGTGGATCTGCTCAAAGAAATGCCAGTTGAGATACGGTTGTTGACCACGTTGATGGTAGGTGTGTTGGTAGAAGTGATAAAACTGCCGCAATGATTCCAGCTCTAGCCGATCTCCGCTCAACCGTTGCAGCTCGATCCCTTGCTCGGCCACACGGCGTCGTTCTCGACGGATGCTCTTGCGCTTACGCGAGCTGAAACGGTCGAGAAAATGATCGAAATCGCGATAGTTGCGGTTGAACCAATGAAACTGGCAGTCGTGGCGTTCGAGCAGTGCTGAAGCATCGCTTGGCCAGGCGCGTTGAATCCGTTGCCGGCAGTCATCATCGGCGAAGAGCAGGTGCCAGGAGGAGGCCTGCTGTCGCTGAGCCTGCTCTAGCAGTTGTTGCATTAATTGCTGCCGCAGCTGTTGTTGCGGCACGGTGTCGCTGCTGTCGGTCAGCCCCAGCCGTGTACCGACGCTCGGGGTGAAAGGCAGTGCGGTCAGTAATTTGGGGTAGTAGCTCATTCCGGCTTGCTGGCTTGCGTTGGCCCAGCTCCAGTCGAAGACATACTCTCCGTAGGAGTGGTGTTTGCAGTAGAGCGGCAATGCTGCCTCGCTGGTGCCATTGGCTGATTGGAGTAACAGGTGCTGGGGATGCCAGCCGTTATCGGGATGCACGCTTTGGCTCGATTCAAAGGCAGCCAGAAAAGCCTGGCTGGTCAGCGGCGAATCACCAAATAGCCGGTTCCAGCGGTTTGGCGAGACGGTTTGAATCCGGTCGATCAGCTCTACTGCGTTCACAGGCTATTCCAATGGTGGTTGGACGGTTTAAAGATCGATCGTCAATCATAGTTCATCATGGCTACCGTACCCGATACGATCAACTCGCATATACTACAGGCAATAAATTTGTAAGGTTCCAGTAGTAACCTTACGACTAGATCAGTAGATACTCTAAAACCCGATAGAAGGCGAGACCGATGACTCAACCTGCAGAAACGCCCGCGATGGATTACGAACCTGCCCGTGATATCGATCCTGAGCTGCATCTCTATCAACTTGATCCACAGCTGCAAAAAGACTGTGTTGTATTGGGGCAGTTTGCTCTGTGCGATCTGTTGCTCATGAACGACGCCAACTACCCCTGGTTTATTCTGGTTCCCAGACGTGCCGATATCAGTGAACTGTATCATTTGACCACTGAGGAACAGCAACAGTTGATGTTCGAATCGAGCCTGTTGTCAGCCAATCTGGCCGATATCTTTAATGCTCATAAGCTCAATGTGGCGGCATTGGGGAATCTGGTGCGTCAGCTGCATCTGCACCATGTGGTGCGATATCCGGATGATCCGGCCTGGCCAGCGCCGGTCTGGGGTAAGGTCGCGGTCAAACCTTACACGGCAGAGCAGATCGCCGAACTGTCTGAACGGGTTAATTCGTTATTGGCCGACGGCGATGATTATCAGGCGTGCTGGTCGTAAACGTAACGACCATACCAAGAGCGGGGTCGGGTCTAGAGTGGGGCGCTGGGGACTTGACTGATTGTTTCGTTGTCGCTGTCGGTTAGGAGAAGGCGCACCCGGATGCAGGTGCCCGCCGCTCGATTCTGTGTCAGCGACCAGCTGCCCTTCATTGAGTTCACCCGTTCGATCATGCCGTTGATGCCAAAGCCGCCGGATTGCTCCAGAGCAGAGCTGCTGCAGCCGATACCATTGTCTCTGATCTCAAGTACCAGTGTGGCGGGCGATTGGAAGTCGGTTTGGTGAAGTTGTATTCGCAACCATGCTTGATCGGCTTGGCTGTGCTTGATGATGTTGGTCAGGCTCTCCTGAATGATTCTGAACAGGTGGATCTGCTGCTGTTCCGTCAGCGTGGGCAGGGTTGGCGGCAGGTCGATCTCTAGGCCGATATTGAGCTGTTTTAAATTGTCCAGTGCCGGCATGTGTCGAACCGCTTCAAGTAAGCCCAGGTCGTTAAGAGGCATCGGCCGAAGCGATGAGATCCGTCGGTACACCACGTCGGACATCTCGTTGACATTGCGCTGGATCGATTCACTAAAACTGATGATTTTATCGCTGGCGGTGCTGTCTACTTTAATCAAATAAGCATCGGTATTGATCACAGCCAAGGGTTGCCCCAATTGATCATGAAGTTCCTGCGCCAGGTGTTTTCGTTCCTGTTCTTGCAGGTTGAATAGCTGGTGTAGCAGTTTACGGTTACGGCTGTTTAGCGCCTTTTGCTCTCTGTGCGATTGCGCCAGCAGATAGCTGTTATCGCGTAGCTGTTGTTCGGTGTTTTTAAGATCCGTCAGGATGTTAGCTACTTCTTGACTGAGTTGCTTGAACTCGGTGATCGACCCTGGGTTGAATGCTTTGAAGCTACCGCTATGGCGCTGCTTTGCCAGGTTCCGAAGCCTGCCGAGAGGGGTCAGCGAGAGTTTGAGTGTCAAGCTGATGATCAGGGTCGCCAGGAAAATAGCCAGGATCAGGATGCCGGATGTTTGCTGGATCATTCCCTGCTGTAGCTCGGTTCGGCCATCGGTGCGAATCACGCTGATCAGTCGCACGTCATAGTTCTGTGAGTTCTCAAGTTGAACCCGATGGCTCATGCTGTAAAGGTTTTCTTTCAGTGTATGCATCAAGCGATCGGGGGTCGAGATTGCCTGTTGCAAGGCATCAAACTCGGTTGAGTCTTTCGGCGCGCTGGTGGCGATAATCTGGTCTCGATATGCGATGCCCACGGCACTGGTCTGTTTAGCGGCTGTGCTGATTACTTGGTTAATTACCGAAAAATTCCCTGTCAATACTATGCCGCCGTAGAGATAGGCCAGCACCTTGCCGTTTTGAGCCACGATCGGAGTTCGTGTCAGTGTCGTCAATATTGGGCTGTCAGTGGCCTCGAGCTTGGCTAGGTGCCAGTTGTACAGATTGGAATCAAACTGTGCGATTAGCGCGTTACAGTTGAGCGCTTCGGTGATAAATATTTGATAGCTATTACGGCAGAGTTGACCATCAGGGCTGCCAAGCATAATGAAATCGTTGCTGTTAGCCTGTTTTTGACGACCGATTAAGGCCTTAAGCGGAACTTCGATCTGGTGGAGTTGGCTGTCTGGATCGAGTGATGTCAGCTCCTCTTGCTGCGACAGCATCTGTAACTGGCTGCCTAATAGTTTGAGCTGGCCATTGAGTACGGACTGGATCAGGGCGTGGTTTTGGCGAACGCTGTTGGTAATCTCTTTATTGATGAGCTGGTTGGTGAGGCGATATTGCCCCCACAGGTTAGCCGCAATCACAATAGAGAACGCGATCAGAATGGCGCTGCCCAGTAGAGTGTACAGCGAGATAGATCGTGTTGTTGATCTCTGCGCCGCAGTCATGGTCCTGAATACCGGAAAGCTTCGCTTGAAAGTTGTTGAATCTGCTCTGAACTCAGTTGTGGTGTGACGATAGCGAAGCGACCGGAATAGATCTGTGGTACCGGTTGGCGGCTCAGGTCGTTGCGGATCGCCTCGGCGATCGCAATCCCCGTATCGTCGTTCATCCGCATCACTGTTATCGCTAATAGCTGCTTTTGTATCGCATCGAGTTCAGCAGAGCCGCCGCCCCAACCGTTAACGCCGATGATTCCGGTCAGTCCCTGTTCGGCAATGGCTTGGATTGCTCCGAGCGCCAGATCGGTTGAGCAGGCATAGATGAAATCGGGACGGTTATCGGATTGAAGCATCGCCAGAGTCGCTCGATATGCAGAGGGACTGTCGGCTTGGGTGTAATAGGCCGAATTGAGTCGGACACCGTGCTGTTGCATTGCATCGATAAACGCACCACCGCGCATACGGCTCACATATCCCGGTTGGCGGTATAACACGCCAATGTTGGTGGGTTTGTTGGGCGTTTGTTGAAAAAGGTGCTCGGCTAGCATCTGGCTGCCTTTGATGTGGTCGACGCCTACATAGATGAGCGGCTGTTGGCTTGCCCAGGCCTTGAGTGGTGTGGTGATGTTGAGCAGAATGATTTTAGGGCGTTGACGGGCTAGCAGTTTCTCGATCAGGCGCTGCTGACCGGTATCATCAAGAGTCAGAATAAGGTAGTCAGGGTCCTTGGCTAGAGCAATGTCGATCGCTTGTTGTCGTTGCTCCAGTGAGGTGGTTACCGGTAGCGGATGGTCATCGAATTGATAATCAAGATTGAGCTTTTCAAGGCGAAGGCTAAAGGCCTGGATGTTTCGTCGCCAGTAATCCGATTGTTGCAAGCCGGGGTAGACAGCGGCTATTTTGATGGTTTTGTGTTGAGGGGTGCTGATCGGCTTGGCCGGAGCTTTGACCTGAGCGTTAAAGCTGCGCATCAAGGATGCTTGCTCGGGGTGAGTGTTGGTGTTTTGCTCCAGGGTAATATAGTCGCTGCCCACATGAGCCGATAAGGCAGGGGCAAGTATCACGCCAACAAGTAACAGTAGCCACTGTAATCGTGATGATCTGCGCTCAACGTATTGACCAGAAGAGGGGGCTGAAATTGAATCCATTGCGGTATCTGTTTATTCCCTTAAAAAGCTGAAGGATAATACTGTAAATCAGGGCTGTTGTCTTGAAATAGTCTTGCTCGCTGTGGTCTATATCTGCAGTAAGAGGTCGGCGATAGCAGCCTCGACCGAGGCGTAGGGATTGGGAAAAAGCGATAGGGAGAACAATGATGGACGCAGAATTTTGGCATCAGCGTTGGGAT
>JBFFKD010000129.1:0-7102 GCA_041555595.1 Motiliproteus sp. | reverse complement strand
GCTGCCTTTTTTCGCTCTCTCAGTTTAGTCTGGAATGGGTACAGCTGTTGGCTGAGCACCCTAGAGGCGGTTAAGCCTGCTCCTGCACCCTAAACCAGCCCCCTAGCCTTGTTGTGCCTTGGCATAGATGCAATGGAATTCATGACCGACCTCCACGTAGCCTATGATTTTGGCTGACCACAGCTAACTCTGGGTATTTATTGATCTATCGAAACGATCGATGTATAATCTGCCGCCATCTTATGATGGTTATAAGAAACGCTGTTAGTTGATCGATTTAAAGCCTCTTGCCGAAAGGCGTAACGGTTCGATTCAACCTACTGGTACAACCTATTTAGGCAGCCCGTAGATCGTATCTTCAACGGGTATTCGACAGATAGATCATTTAGCAGCACGGTAATAACGTTTACACATCCCAAGCAAATAATCTCAAATCATCTTCACGCTATCTTTGCGCCACGATACTCCAGATTCATTTTCCTCTGATAGAAAGAATATTTGCGACAGGAACTCATTCACCGCACGTCGGTAACCAAAAAAACGCAACTACGATTAAGCCTTAGGCTTCGCAAAGCCCTAGAGATCAACGTATCTCGGCTAACCCGCAAACATATCCCGATTAGGAATTAATGACACATATGTCCAACACGCTAAAACTCTCAACCGTGCAAACCCAAACAGCTTCATCCGAAGAGCTGAACAATGCCAACCTGAAGATCGAAGAGCTGGAACGCCAGCTAGCGGCACAGCGCAAAGCCAACGTCAGCATGGCTGCCAAGGTTGCAGACGCGATCTCTCACTCCGATCAAACTCTGATCAATGAGAATAACTGGCTGCAAAAGAAGATCGACGACATGCAGCATCAGCGCCAGGTTGAAGCCCTTGAAGGACTGGTTGGCCATGACACTAAAGCTCAGCAAAAGACCGAAGAGAATAAAGCCCTTCGCAAAGAACTTGGCGAGATCAAGAAGTCGCTGAAAGCCCTGCAAGCACTCGATCCCGAGAAGCAGAAGAAGACCATCGCCAACCAGAAGAAGAAGATGGCCGAGCAGACCAGCACCATCAAAGAGCTCGACCGTAAGCTCAAGCTAACCAACAAAGAGATCAGCCAGCTTAAAAAGGCAGCCGAAGAGAACGCTGCAGAAAAAGCCGACGATGACACTACCGACAAGCCTGTAGAAGACTAAACTCAGGCTTACTTCTGCAGACCCGGGGCCTAGCGACAGCGCTGCCCGGGTATGCAAATCTTCAGTGCTAGCCAAACTCTAGCGCTGAAGTACGGCTCTAATCCGATCGCCGAGCAGCAGCTCTCAACCACTACAGACAAACGCCAGCGGGAATTGATCGATGCAGACTGAACCGAAAAAGCTGTTGTCCAAACACCAACAGCTGACCCATTCGGAAGGGCTGACGGTCAATTCGCATGTACAACGCCAATCCGACGACTGGTTTCTCAACACCCTGATGCTCGAAGGTTACGACGTACCCTTCAAGTATCGCCGCAAAAAACAGTACAAAAACCTCAAGGGACAACGCGTCAACCTGACCTACTACCCTATCACCGAGACCGTTGCGGGATTCGAGATCGAGGTAATGAATGTGGTTCGGGTCAAAGTTTACTGAACCGAACTCGCCTTCGGCACCTAAGCTCAACCTGAAAAACAGATCATTAAGCACAGCCGAAAATCAGTCTTTGAATGTTAGCTTTAAGCACAAAAACCGACTTCGACCAGCCTTTCACATAGCTAGACTTTCGCCCACACGCATAGGGTTAAAAATTCAACCAGAAGAACGCAGCCCGCCCTTGAAACAGCTATCTTCAAGCTGTGTAGCGGGCAACTCATGCTACCAACTACTCACTCACATGGCCTGCCTTAGTCTGTACTAACTCCCCTGATGATCACATGATTGCTGCCATGATCTAAGCTTGTGAGCGTCTGGACAGAGATCTGCCATGAATTTTGAACAATCACTGATTGCTGCAATTTTACTGTTAACGCTGATGCTCTTCGTCTGGGGAAAGTATCGGCATGATGTGGTGGCTGCCATTGCGCTGGCCTCATGCGTACTCACCGGACTGGTGTCGGCCGAGGAAGCTTTTACCGGCTTCGGTCACCCTGCCGTGATCACGGTGGCCGCCGTTCTGGTGATATCGGATGCTCTACGCCGCTCCGGCGTGGTCGATATGATCGCCCAGAAAATACTGCCCTATACCGAACACCCTATCAGCCATATATTGCTGCTAACCGGCGTGGTGACTGTCGCCTCGGCCTTTATGAACAACGTCGGTGCGCTGGCTCTGATGTTACCGGTGGCCTTGGCCACCTGCGCCAAGCACAACCGCTCTCCGGGGATGATTTTAATGCCGCTGGCCTTTGGCAGCATTCTTGGCGGAATGACGACGGCCATCGGCACCCCGCCCAATATCATTATCGCCATGATGCGGGCCGAGGTCAGCGGTGAGGCCTTTAATATGTTTGATTTCTCGCCAGTCGGTATCGTCATCGCCGGGGCGGGTGTTCTTTTTATTACGTTGATCGGTTGGCGCCTGATCCCGGCGGCACGGCTCGACCACAGCTCGCCCGAGCAGCTATTCGCCATCGATGATTACCTGACCGAGGTGATTATCACCGAGGGATCCGCTCTGGTGGGGCGCACGATCAATGATATCGACGGGCTGGATAATCGCTCGATCGATATCGTCGGTCTTGCTCACCGTCACGGCAGAACGATGACGCACAGGAACGGTCAGTTATTGAAGGCGGGCGATATCCTGATACTGCAGGCCGATCCGACCGAAATACAGCCATTGCTCGATAACAATGATCTTGAATTAATTACCAGTGCCGATAAGAAGTTTGCCGAGCTGACACAGGGAGACCTAACCCTGATTGAAGGCGTTATTAAAAAAGAGTCGGTACTGGAGGGGCGCGACGTAGCGTTTCTGCGTCGCCGCAGTGGCAGCTCGCTGGCGCTGGTGGGCTTGGCTCGTGAGGGGCAGAGAATACGCCGCCGGTTGCGCCGCCAGACCTTTCAGGCCGGTGATATTCTATTGCTACAGGGCGCGAGCAACAATGTGGATGAGCAGCTTCATGATCTGGGTATGATCCCACTGGCCGAGCGGAATCTGAACCTAGGACAACCGAAGCGAGTCGCCATCGCCTTGACCATCTTTGCCGTCGCGATTGCGCTGGGTGTGGCTAAAGTCCTGCCCTTGGCAATCGTGTTTGTATTGGCGGTGATGGTGTATCTGTTGCTTGATATTCTACCGGTTCGCAACCTCTATGACGCGATCGATTGGCCGGTCATTATTTTATTAGCCGCGATGATCCCGGTAGGCAGTGCGTTGGAAAGCACTGGACTGACACAGGTGTTAGCAACACTGGTTCTAATTATTACCGCAGGACTGCCGGTTTTCGTTATTATCGGACTGGTGCTGATTGTCACCATGTTCCTGTCGGACATTATCAATAACGCCGCTACTGCGGTGGTCATGGCCCCTCTAGCCTACGGCATCGCTCTTGGACTGGAGGCGAGTCCGGATCCATTTTTTATGGCGGTAGCCGTTGGTGCCTCCTGCGCTTTCCTGACGCCCATCGGTCATCAGTCAAATACCCTGGTGCTTGGACCCGGTGGTTATCAATTCGGTGATTTCTGGCGAATGGGACTGCCGCTGGAGATAATAATCGTCCTGATAGCGGTACCGTTGATCATGATCGTCTGGCCTGTTTAGCGGATCAAACGCTAAGGTATTGAGCCAGAAACGACAAACAGGATCATAGGCAGAACTCGCCGCAGAAGGCTATACAGTGGTCTTTAATGGATCTGTTCGGACTGTGAAGTGGCGCTCGGTGTTTACCGAAAAAACATCATATCTTTCTGTTTTCAAAGACAAACACCAGCCACGTATTTATATACACGCCCAAATGCACCCAAAAATAAGATTCTTACCCTTATTGGGTTACCAAGCCAGTAGACCGCTTATGAACCCAAAGCGGTTATTGAAGAGCCCAGAATGAGTCGTCTTGCTTGGTTCTTGACAGCGCAAGTATCTACAAATAGATGGTCGTTTCAATCTATGCTGAAGCTAGCACCGCCCCGTTATTTCCTACCTCTACTTGCTACCTCTACAAGAAGATCAACAGCAAGACCAGAGAGGTAGCTTCACTCAACACAACTAGCGCACCGGCCGTATCGCCAGTCGCTCCGCCGATACGAGCGACCATCAAGTGACGCAAGCCAATAAATAACAACAGGTTACCCAGCAGCACTCCTCCTACTAGCGACAGTTCGCCGATCAAAGGAAACAAAAGTGCCAGGAACAACAACAAGATACGGGCCATGGCTTTAGGAAAGTACTGACTAAGTACCTCGCCCAGTCCACCTTCGCGTACATAATCGGTACTCAAAAACAGCACCAGCAGCAGTGATCGAGCCATGACCGGCACCAGGATCAACCACCCGGGATGGCTGCTGATCAACAGTTGCAGCGCACTGAACTTGATTAACAGCACCAGCACTAAAACCAGCACTGCCGCAGAACCGCAGGTCGGGTCTTTCATCAGTTCCAGAGTACGCTGACGATCCCCAAAACCACCCAGCCAGGCATCGGCGCTGTCGGCCAGACCATCTAGATGCAAGCCACCGGTGATCAGGCACCAGCCGGTTAGAATGAGAGCGGCCTGTAGTGACCAGAGCTGAGGTAACAGTAGCTGTAGCAAGTATTGAAGCCCCCACAGCAGGCAGCCGATCAGCAACCCGACAGCCGGGTAGCAGAGTAGAGAACGCCCCACCAGAACTGGATCCTGATTGCCGTGATCGGGAACCGGTATCCGGGTCAGAAACTGCAGGGCGATCAGCAAGCTATGGCCGTAGTCACGAAGGGTAGTGAGCGGTTGGCCGGTCATGATCTCCTCTCGCGGTAGTCTTCGATACGGCTTAAACGGTTGATGAAGACCAGCTGGGCATGGCATGGATCGGCGTTATCGGCTAACACAGGATCACTTTGATCGGGATAAAGCTGGATACGAGTCAACGAGCCGTAGTCCAGATCAAACTTTTGGCCGCTGCTCAGAGGCCACCCCAGCAGTAAGCAGCACAGCGTTCGAATGACGCCGCCATGGCTGATGCACAGTAGCTTTTGATCACCGCCTTGGTACTTGCGGAGAAGCTGCTGCAGCAGCTCGGTTAACCGTTGTTGCAGGCTTAGTAGCGTTTCACCGTTTGGTGGCGGATGGCTGTCAGGATCGGACCAGAATGCCAGCACCTTTGCTTGGTCCTGTTGCCATACCTGTTGGCAGGGTTGACCGTCCCAGTCACCAAAACACAACTCGCGTAGCCGCGCGTCTGTGTGTAGTGGCACCCTCAACCTTGATGCCAGCTGTCGTGCCGGTTGTTGGCAGCGCTGCAGCGGCGAGCTGTAGATAGCATCATAACCGCAGACTGAGTGTTCCAGCTGATCAAATAGCCGGGTTATCTGGGTCCAGCCCTGCGCCGATAAGACCGAGTCGGTGCTGCCACGATAGATCTCACCATCGTCGCAAGCACCGTGTCGTAACAGATCCAGAGTCAGGCAGGCGGTCATGGATTCTCCGACTGTTTATCCGCTTCTTTATCCGAGACCGAGGCTTCGGCAAAGGTCGCCATCTGCGCCTGCAGCGCGCAAGCCGATTGCAGCAGCGGCACAGCGATCGCGGCGCCGCTGCCTTCACCCAGGCGCATGCCCAAGTTGAGCAGTGGCTCAGCCTCAAGTGCTTGTTGCAGCAGACGGTGACCCGGCTCTGCCGAGTTGTGAGAGAACAGTAGCCAGTCGCGTAGCTGCTGGTTGATGCGGCAGGCGTAAAGTGCCGCGACGGTACAGATAAAGCCATCGACCAGCACCGGAATGGCCAGCTGGGCACAGCGAATATAGGCCGCACTCAAGGCGGCAATCTCAAAGCCACCCAGACAGCGCAGCAGCTCGACAGGATTGTCCTGCGCGGGAGCATGTTGGCGGATGGCTCGGTCAATGACATCCGTTTTATGGTTGATCTGCGAGGGACTGATACCGGTTCCCGGCCCCACCAAATCGGCTGCCGGGCGTTGCAGCAGCGCCGCCCCCAAGGCTGCGGCACTGGTGGTGTTGGCGATCCCCATCTCGCCGCCGATAAACAGTTCGGCCTGCTGCGCTTTGGCGCGCTCTGCCGCGTCCCGTCCGGCGCTCAGCGCTTGCTGAAATTGTGCGGGGGTCATCGCCGCACTGTGGCAGAAATTACCGCTGGCGGGGGCGATCCGGCAGTCGATCACGTTCGGCAACGGTTCCAGCTCAACCACTGTTCCCAGGTTGACCACTTCAAACTGAGCATCGAGCCCACGAGCCAGCACACAGATCGCGGCACCACCATGAGCAAAGTTGCGAACCATCTCGGCGGTCACCGCCTGTGGAAAGGCCGACACCCCCTCCTCGGCAACGCCATGGTCGGCAGCAAACACACTGATGGCCACCTTTGTCAGCTGGGGCTTTAACACCCCCTGCATCGCTGAAAACTGGATGCCGATGCGCTCCAGTTCTCCGAGTGAACCGGCAGGCTTGGTCAGGCTATTCTGGTACTCCTGTGCCTGTTGCCGCATCTGCTGATTGAGGGCTTGAGCCGGCTGTTGTAACCAGTCGTGTTGCTGCATGAGTCTTAGCTATCCCTGTTGATATGAATATTATCGAACGCGGTTTCATCGCTGAGTTCCAGCACCGTTCCGGCGGGCTTTAATACCTGCGGTAGCCCGGCAACGGTCAGGATCACCCGGTCACACTGTTGGGCGACGCGCTGGTGCAGCCAACCCAGTTGATCCTGAAACTGGCGATTGAGCTCGCCCATCGGCACGATCCCCATCCCAACCTCGTTGGAGACCAGAATCAGCTGCCCGGGTAGCTGCTTGATCACCGCCACCAGAGCGTCTATCTGTTGCTGCAGCTTCGCTTGCGAGTTCTGACACAGCAGGTTGCTGAGCCATAATGTCAGGCAGTCAACAAGCAACAGGCGCGAGTCGCAGGCATGCTGTTGCAGTGTTTGCGCCAACGCCACAGGTTCTTCGATTAATGACCAGCTGGCCGGACGACGCTGGCGGT
>JBFFKD010000128.1:0-7106 GCA_041555595.1 Motiliproteus sp. | reverse complement strand
TATGTCTATACCGGCAACGTCCATGACAGCAAGGGCGGCAGTACCTTCTGCCCCAACTGCGGTGAATTGCTGATCGAACGTGACTGGTACCAGCTAGGGCGCTGGCAGCTTGATAAGCAGGGTTGTTGTCACTACTGCCAACACCCCATCGCCGGAGTGTTTGAACCCCAGCCCGGGAATTGGGGGGCTAAACGCCAACCGATTCGAATTCACAATTAATCACTTGCTGTCTTAGCGCCGCTCTTTATACTCAGATTCAACAGAACAAGACTCTATAAAATCAGTGCATTACAGGGACAGCAATGAAAAAACTCAAGCATGAAAAAGAGTTACTCAAAGAAGCGATCCGCATCGGTGGTATCTATTTGAATAAGCGCGGCGCCGGTTCCTTTGAAGCGACCGACAGTGCCGACCTTAAAGTTGAGGCGATCTATAAGCTGCTTATCCACGACAAGCTGATCGAACCGCTGGCTAAGGATCAGGTTGATCTGCCGAAGATGCGGCATAAGTTGGCATTATGGGTATCGCGCCAGTTACCGGCTGAGCATCCGTTACTGCAGGCATAACAGATAAGCTGCTGACTCCTACTATTCGATTAAAATCGCTGCGGCAGGAGCCTGCCTGCAAGCGATTAGCGACGTGGCGGGGCGTTGACTGTTACACAAGTTTTCAGGATCACTCTCCTAACGGGACCTCCCCCTCCGCCAGATGAATCGTCTGCGTCGGAAAGGCGATCTCGGCCTGATGCTCTTCAACAATCTGCATGATCTTGAACATCACGTCCTGCTTGACTGAATGAAACTCGACCCAGTTAACCGTCTTGGTAAAGGTGTAGACAAAGAAATCGAGTGAACTAGAACCAAACGCATTAAGATTAACAATCAACGTCTGGCTGGTATCGATATCCGGATGCTTGTGTAACATCGACCGCACCGCATCGATAATCCCCTTCAACGCTGCGGCATCGTCATACCGAACGCCGATGGTTTCGTAGATCCGCCTGTTGGTCATCCTCGATGGATTCTCAACGGATATATTGGCGAAGGTGGCATTGGGGACATACAACGGCCGCTTATCGAAGGTCCGGATACGGGTCTGACGCCAGCCAATATATTCGACCGTGCCTTCGATCTCCTGATCAGGCGAGCGGACCCAATCACCGACCACGAACGGCCGATCGAGGTAGATCATCAAGCCACCAAAGAAGTTAGCCAGCAGGTCTTTGGCAGCAAAACCGACCGCAATACCGCCGATACCACCGAACGCCAACACCCCAGATACGCTGTACCCCAGCGATTGAAGCATCACTAGAACCGAGGTGATGATCACCGACGCGCGCAGCAGCTTGCTGATCGCATGGGCGGTGGTCTCGTCCATCGGCTTGCGCATCCGCTTCGGATCCATCAAACCGTTCTCAGCCCCGCGAATTAACCGCAGCAAAAACCAACTCAGCAGTACGATCACCGCAACATCACGTACCGGCTCGACAATCGCCAGCAGAGTGGTATCGGTACGGGCGTCAACCACCCGTGCCGCCCAGCTCAGGCCGACCGCCCACACTAACAGGGTAGCGGGCCGGCGCAGCGCGTCGAGAATGACATCATCCCAGATGTTGCGGGTTTGTTGCAGCTTTGTCGCCAACCGGTTGAACATCCGACTCAGCAGGAAGCTGGCCAGCAAAGTGAGAAAGACAACAATAAACGCTTCGATAATCCAAAACTGTTCCGGGTTGTGCAGCCCCAGCCGATCCCACCACTGCGTCAAATCCATAGTCCTGCTTTCCTACCTGATGTCCTGTTGTTTACTATCAAAATAGCGCTCAGCCCAACATCGATCAAACTGCGTAATCGACTAACGTTAGGCAACCGGCTTGAGAGCGCTTGCTCTAATCGATCAACTCGGCCAACTGTTGACGGCAACGCTGCCAACGACCACTGCCTTGAAGCTGCTCAATCGAAATAGGCTGGCGTGACTTCATACGTTGTACCCGCACCGCATTCAGATGACCTTGCTGCTCAAGCCAATCCAACACCTCTAGCGCTGCAGTCGGTTGGTTGCAGACCAATACCATATCGCAGCCCGCCGCCAGTGCTGCGTCGGCACGTTCGGCATAACTACCAGCAATTTCGGCACCGGCCATGCTCAGGTCGTCGCTGAAGATCACGCCATCAAAGCCCAACTGCTGACGCAAGATCTGTTGCAACCAGAACGCGGAGAAACCGGCCGGTTGCGAATCACAACCGCTGTAGACCACATGCGCTGGCATCACCGCGTCCATCAAGGCACCTGCTTCACCCGGCTGCGCCTTGGCAAAGCGAGCAAACGGTTGCAGATCCTGCTGTTCGATCTGCTCAAAAGGACGCGGATCGATCGGCATCTCATGGTGCGAATCGGCCGCTACCGCGCCGTGACCGGGAAAGTGCTTACCCGTGGTTGCCATGCCAGCTTGCTGCATCCCGCTCATTAGCTCGGCGGCGACCGCCTCGACCGCCTGGCTGTCGGTACCGAAGCTACGATCACCGATCACCTCGCTGATACCGCAATCAATATCCAACACCGGGGCAAAACTGATATCGATGCCGTAAGCCTGCAGTTCAGAAGCGAACAACCAGCCACAATCGTGCGCCAACGCCAGCCCCTGCTTGGGGTCATCCCGCCACAGCCGGCCTAGCCTGGCCATCGGCGGAATTTGGGTAAAACCGTCACGAAAGCGCTGCACCCGCCCACCCTCATGGTCGACCGCGATCAACAGCTCGGGCCGAACCTTTCGGATCGCACCGGTCAATACCAGCAGCTGCTCGGGCGACTGGTAGTTGCGGCTGAACAAAATCACCCCGCCTACTGCCGGACGCCTCAGCAACAGGCGTTCCTTATCGCTAAGTTGAGTACCCTCGAGATCGAGCATTAACGGGCCAGCGGTCATCGATTTTCCCTTAACTATTGATTTCATGTTTCGGTGTGTAGATTAGTAAAATGAGGGGCGAGCATTGAGCGCCTAGCTACGGTTCGATCTGCACCGGAGTCCCCGCCTCGACCTGATCATACAGCCAGATCAACTCATCGTTGCGCATCCGGATACAGCCGTGTGATCGCGGTTGCCCCATGGGCTCAGTATCGGGAGTGCCGTGAATATAGATATAACGTTGCATGCTGTCGCGATCACCCAGTCGGTTAAAACCGCGTTCGCAACCGCACAGCCACAGGATACGGCTCAAAATCCAATCACGATTCGGAAACTGGCGGGACAGCTCGGGCGTATAAACCTCGCCGGTAGGGCGACGGCCAATAAAGACGCTATTGAGTGCACAGCCCTCGCCTATTTTGGCGCGAATGCGGTGCAAGCCCCGCGGCGTACAACCACTGTTCATCTGCTCACCGGCACCGTTGCGCGCCGACGAGATACTAAAACGCCGACACAATCGGTCACCCTCAAACAGACTCAACTGCTGGCGAGCCAAGTCAATCTGGATGCGGGCCTTGGCCAAGCTCATTGCGGATTGCGGTCCAGGCTGGACGAATCACTACCGGACAGATCATCGGTAGCATCGCCAAGACCTGGAAACACAGAGCCGGACGATGGCGATAGAGGCAACGATTGACTCACCAGGTCGGCTTCGGCACGAAGACCACCGGCTAAAAATGCCACCAGCCGGTGGAACACCTCGGTCTCAGTAGCGTGCTTGCCTAGCAACTGCTGCTCCTGCTCACTGAGCAAACCATACCGAGCCATCGGTAATACGGCGGCGGCGACCAGAAAATGGCAACGCCAGTAGAACTCGCTCTGATTCAGCTCTGGCAGCTGCTGGCTGAATTGATCGAGTAGGCGCCTGAAACTTCGACCGTAACGTCGATCCATAAATGCCCGCAGCGAACCATCGGTGCTCATATAGGCCTGACTTAACAACCGCATAAACAGACTGATACCCTGACTATCAGGTTCGACCGCTTTGAGCATGGCGCTAATCAGCAGCTCCAGTAACCCTTCGATACTTAGGGTCGTATCACTGGCTTGATGATCGTCTAACTGACGTTCCATATCCCGGCACAACGGCGTCAAATAACGTTCGGCAACCGCCTGGACTAGCGAATCGCGCGAGCCAAAGTGGTAATTTACCGATGCTAAATTCACCCCCGCCGCAGTGGTAATATCACGTACCGATGTCTGCTCGAATCCCTGCTCGGCGAACAACCTCACCGCAGTATCAAGAATTCGTTGAACGGTCGCTTTAGATGAGGCCAACAGCGGCTCCTTGTTCCTGCTTGCTTGCGATCAAAGTACTACCCGTCAAATAACAATTAGCACGGACTGAACTCAACTCTGAGCTCAGGATTATTGTAGGACGGGGCACGTTTATCCACTCGCTGGCTAGAAAAAACGACTGCGCTGCAGCCGCTCCCACCAGGTTAGCAACACCCGATCCAACGACATAGAGACCGACACACCAAGTCGCTCGCTCAAGCTCTTCTTTTCGACATAACGGACCTGGTAAACATCGGCCTCATCGCAGGCGTTAACCAGATATTCGTCACTGGTACTGATCGCATCGATCAGTTGCTTTTCCAATGCGCGTTTGCCAAACCAGACATCGCCGTTGGCGACCTGTTCGATATCAAGCTTAGGACGATTTTCGGCCACAAACTCTTTAAACAACAGATGGGTATCATCCAGGTCTTCGATAAACTTCTGCCGGTCTTTATCGGTATTCTCACCGAACATGGTCAGTGTTCGCTTGTATTCGCCAGCGGTCAGCAACTCGATATCGATATCATTCTTTTTCAGCAGACGATGAAAATTGGGGATCTGAGCCACGACACCGATCGATCCTAGTACCGCAAAAGGTGCAGCGATCAATTTATCGGCGATGCAGGCCATCATATAACCGCCGCTGGCTGCCACCCGATCGACCGCGACCACCAGTGGGATCTTTCGATCACGAATCCGCTGCAGCTGTGACGCCGCCAAACCGTAGGAGTGCACCATTCCACCCGCGCTTTCTAACCGCAACATCACCTCATCTTTATCGGTTGCCAGGGTCAAAATAGAGGTGATCTCTTCGCGTAACGGCTCAACATCAGAGGCTTTAATATCGCCATCAAAATCGAGCACGAACAGCCGCTTTTTGTGCTGCTGTTCGATGTCGATACCTTTCTTGAACTGTTTAGCCCGCAGCTTAGCTTCGGCTTTCTCTTTTTTCTTGTCGTCTTTGTGCAGCTGTTTAAGCACATCTTTATCAAGAATCTGTTCTTGTAAGGTCTGACGCATATTGTCCAGCGTTTCATTGAGGTTAAGCACCTCAATGTGGCCTCCGCCATCCTGCTTATTGCGGGCAGCCAGCTGGGCCGCTGCGCCAACAACCACCAGAATCGCTGCAACCAAGGTTACTGCTTTGGCCACAAACAGCCCGTATTCGTATAAAAATTCAACCACAGGGTTTTCCGCTCCAATATCGATGGAAAGAATAAAGCGGCGATTGTAGCAAAACCAAGCCGCTGCGCGCAGGCTTTTCAAGCCCGATTACACTCTGATGGCACTACCACCAGAGCTGGCTTCGACCATCGTCAAGCTAACCCAGGATCGACTACAACTATTTCAGCACGGCACCAAAGAAGAAAGGGGATTTGTGCTGCCGTGGAGTTCAAAACTGTTAGAATTAGCACTCCCGAATCTGAGTGGTATCGAGTCGATCATGAAAACCGTCAACGAAGTACTGGAAAAGCTACCAAGCAAGTTTCAGCCCGACGCTGCCGCCAACCTATCCGCCGTGTTTCAGTTAGTGATCGACGACTCCCAGCACTTCAGCTTGACCATCCAAGACCAGCAATGTTGGGTAGAGAGACAACGACACCCTGATCCAGATATCACCTTGATTATGGAGGGACAAACTTTCATCGATATCATCAGCGGTGATATGAGCGGTACCAGCGCCTATATGAGCGGTCACTTGAGAGCTGAAGGCAACGTCATGCTCGCCACCAAGCTCGGGGGGTTATTTAAACGCTGATCGGCCAACCCTGGAGTCTATTAAGCAACAAGAGGCCAGCAACAGACACTCGATAGTTACCCCAGACGCTGGTGAACTCCGGCGACAAAACCCTCGATCAGATCATGTGAGATGCCAATCTTGGATGGCAGCTCAGGCAGCTCATCAATACCAAACCACTGCGCTTTGAGTATCTCCTGACCATCAGGCACGAGATCACCACCGGCATAGTCAGCATAGAAAGCCAGCATCAGTGAATGTGGAAACGGCCAGGACTGGCTTTTCCAATAACGCACATTACGTATCTCGATCCCTACCTCTTCGCGCACCTCTCGAGCTACCGCCTGCTCGGCGGTCTCCCCCGCTTCGATAAACCCAGCCAGCGTGCTGTAACGTTCGCTGGCAAAGTGTGCCGCATGGGCCAGCAAGCATTGCTCACCCGACGAACTCTGGCGAGTCACCAGTACAATGATACAGGGAGAGACCCGGGGGTACTGCCGATAATCGCAACAATCACAACAGGTTGACAGGTCCTCGGCGTGCTTAGTGATCGGGGTACCACAACGGCTGCAATAGCGGTGATTCCAGTACCAACCGCTCAACTGCACCGCCCGGTTTAATAGCTGAGCCAGCTGAGGTTCGAACTGCCCCAGCAACTCGCGTAAGCCAACCAGCCGATCCTGCTCAGTAACCGACAGCTGGTCTGCACTCAAGCAGAGCACGTGCACAGCACTACTTTGATAGTGACCGACGACAAAGCAAGGCGCGACCATATCAATACGAGGATCACTTTCAAGTAGCGGATTCATCTGCTGATCAACCAGCAACCGCTGCTCAACACAGACCAACCACAGTACCGTCATCGCAGCCCCCCCTTGATCATGTGTCAGCAGCATCACTCGGCGCCTGCATCGCGCTCTAATGACTCTGGTGAGTCAACCACCTTAGCCGGCATATCTCCAGACGGCTGCAGCAGCCGATCTAGCATCTCAGCGATCTCATCTTTCTCGAACGGTTTGCTGATAAATCCGGAGACGCCCAGCTGTCGCTGCTGCTCCTCTTCGCCAACCGCAAACCCAGACACCAACACCACCGGTAGCTCCGGCAATATCGCCCTGACTCTCT